>CAZJAW010000249.1:0-4339 GCA_964544035.1 uncultured Rhodobacterales bacterium | reverse complement strand
TCCATGCTCACAGGCACCTACGCGTCCTTCTTCATCGACAGCGCGCCCGCCCCGACAATCGTGCTGATCCTATCCGCCCTCTTCATCGCCGCCTTCATCCGCCGCCAAATCCAAACCCGCCGCGCCTCGCGATTGCGCACAAGCACACAGGTCTGACGCCGGACCGCGGCGGAGACGTCTGGACTTCATCTCACATGTATGTTTGCGTGAAGCAGCCCCAGCTGTCCGGGAACTGACGACATTTAATATGAAAAATACGCGCAATCCCATTCTGTTGATATTGGGCCTTGTCGCTGTTCTGGGTGTGATGTCCATCAACGGGCGTCCGACCACTCAGACCGCTCAACAACTTCCAATAGAAACCGTTGATCCCGAACATGATATGGATCTCTATCTGACGGCGTGCGCTGAGGGTTCGGATAAATGCATAGAACGCGCAACTGCGTTGTTGGACGAAAACAATAACGATGAAGATGCATTGCGACTGCTTCATGCCAATTGCGACGCCGGATTTTTGGCAGGCTGCCTGCGCGCAGGAATGGCTTACTTAGACGGTGAAAACTTCGAAAAAGCCGCCGATCTGTTTCGAATGACGTGCGAAGATTGGGAACCAAACGGGTGTACCAATCTCGGGGTCATGTACGCACAAGCACGAGGTGTCCCTCAAGACGATGCCAAAGCCGTCGCGCTTTATCGTCAGGGCTGCGACGGGGGCGACGCGCACGGGTGTTCTAATCTGGGGCTCAGGTACGAAACCGGGCGTGGTGTGTCCGAGGATTTTACACAAGCGGTTGCCCTCTATCGTCAAAGCTGTGATGGGGGCCATGCGCGCGGGTGTACCAATCTGGGGTTCATGTACGAAACCGGGCGCGGTGTGTCCGAGGATATGACACAAGCTGTTACCCGCTTCCGTCAAGCCTGCGATGCGGGCGACGCGCTTGGGTGCACCAATCTGGGGTTCATGTACGAGAACGGGCGCGGCGTGTCCGAGGATCTGACACAAGCTGTTACCCTCCACCGTCAAGCCTGCGATGCAGGCGACGCGCACGGGTGTTCTAATCTGGGGATCATGTACGAAAACGGGCGTGGCGTGTCCCAGGATTTTACTCAAGCGGCCGCCCTCTACCGTCAAGGGTGTGATGGGGGCAGCGCGCCCGGGTGCACCAATCTCGGGCTCCTGCACGAAAGTGCCCTCGGTGTGCCGCAGGATTATGCCAAAGCGGTTGATCTTTATCGTCTGGGATGTGATTGGGGCAATGCGCTTGGGTGCACAAACCTCGGGATTATGCACTATAATGCTGTCGGTGTCCCTCAGGATTATACCAAAGCGGTCGATCTTTATCGTGAAGGCTGCGACGGGGGCGATGCGCTTGGCTGCACCAATCTCGGGGTCATGTACGAAAAGGCCCTAGGTGTGCCGCAGGATTATGCCCAAGCGTTTGATTTTTTTCGCCAAGGTTGTGACGGGGGCGATGCGGTTGGGTGCAGTAATCTTGGGGCTTTGCACGGAAATGCCCTAGGTGTGCCGCAGGATTATGCCAAAGCGGTTGAACTTTATCGTCAGGGCTGTGACGGGGGCGATGCGGGTGGATGCACCAATCTCGGGTCCATGCACCGAAATGCCCACGGTGTGCCGCTGGATTACGCCAAAGCGTTTGATCTTTATCGTCAAGGCTGTGACGGGGGCGATGCGCTTGGGTGCAGCAATCTGGGATGGATGCATGAAAACGCGCTTGGCGTTGATCAGGATTTGAAGCGTGCGGAAATCTTGTATCTGCAAGCGTGTGACATGGGTGATGACTGGGCCTGTTAAAAGATGGAAACGTTCAAGGATGTGCCCAAGTAGGAGCGCGTATCTTGACGAACCGTTAATGCGTCCAAACAAACGTTAACGCGAAATATTTTTTGCAACGCTTTGAGCGCTGGGCGGATTTGCCAAAGCCAGCTTTCAACGACCACAGCCAGCTTTGGCGTGGAACGGTCCCAAAGACGCGGATTTGGTGCAAAATGAAAGCTGGCTTTGGGACGCCAAGGCTGGCTTTGGCTCGGTTTTGCGGCTCCATCTCCAGCGTACGCTGCGTTTAGGTATTGGCCCCACAGGCACAAAAAACGCGGCACGGGTCACCCCTTGCCGCGTCTTGATGGTTTGCCGGAATTACAGATTTCCGGCTGACATTTCCCGTGCCAAATGGTCAGCTTGCCGGATCGCCAGCGCGACAATTGTTAGCGTTGGGTTTTCCGCAGCACCGGTTGTGAATTGCGATCCATCCGAGATGAACAGGTTCGCGATGTCATGGGTCTGACCCCATTTGTTCACAACACCGTCGCGCGCGTTTTCTGACATCCGGTTGGTGCCCAGATTATGCGTGGACGGGTAGGGTGGCGTTGGGAAAATCCGCGTGGCCCCCACCGCATCATAGACCGCAGCCCCTTGTTTATAGGCGTGATTTCGCATCGCGATGTCATTGGGGTGGTCGTCGAAATGCACGTTGACGACGGGCAAACCATGCTGGTCTTTGACGTCATGGTTCAGTGTGACGCGGTTGGTTTCCTGGGGCATATCTTCGCCCACAATCCACATACCGGCCATGTTTTCATACATGTCCAGCGCCGTTGTAAACTCGCGTCCCCACGCTCCGGGATCAAGGAACGCCGCCATAAACGGCAGGCCAAGCGCCAGAGTCTCCAGCTCGTATCCGCCCACAAATCCGCGGCTTGGGTCATGTCGGCTTTCGTCCGTGATGATCCCGGCCATGGTTGTGCCGCGCCACATTTTGACCGGCTTATCAAACACAGCATAAACCGATCCCGTCATGTGCCGCATGTAGTTACGCCCCACTTGACCCGAGCTGTTGGCAAGCCCGTCCGGGAACATGCTGGACGCTGAATTCAGCAGCATACGTGGGCTTTCAAACGAATTGCCCGCAACGCAAACCACACGCGCTTTTTGCATCTGCAAATTGCCATCCGCGTCGAAATATTCAACGCCGGTGACCTTGCCCGCATCGTTGTGCAAGATGCGCGCCACATGTGCTTTTTCACGCACCTCAAGGTTGCCTGTCGCCTCTCCTCGTGGGATGTCCGTATAGGCCGCCGACCACTTGGCGCCCCACTTACACCCTTGAAAACAAAAGCCAGTTTGCTGACAGGCCAACCGGTCGTCATTGTCGGCCGCGTTGATGGCCATGTTTCCGGTATGCACCTGTTCGTACCCAAGGGCCTTGGCACCTTTTTCGAACACGAGGTAGTTGTTGTTGCCCGGTAATCCTTCGCGCCCGCCGGTGCGGGTCACGCCCAGCTTGTCTTCGGCTTTGGTGTACCACTGCTCCATCTCGGCAGGTTCGATGGGCCAGTCCAGCAGGTTCGCGCCCTGTACGTTGCCGTAGTTTGTGGCCGCTTTCCACTCGTGGTCCTGAAAGCGCAAGGATGCGCCAGCCCAGTGCGTGGTGGTGCCGCCAACCGCTTTGACGATCCAAGCCGGCAAGCCTGAAAAGTCTTTGGCGACGCGCCAGTCGCCGCTGGTTGTGCGGGGATCAACCCAAGCCAATTGGCCAAAGCTGGCCCATTCGTCATTGACATAATCTTCGGGCAGATATCGTCCGCCCGCTTCTAAAGCGACAACGCTCACGCCCTTTTGGGCCAGTTCGTTGGCAAGGACGCCGCCACCGGCGCCGGTTCCAATCACGACGACAACTGAGTCATCGGTAAGATCAAATGGTGCAGCCATTGTAATGCCCCCTCAAAGCCAGTTGATGTCGTTAAATCCACGGTCGATGTAACCGCCCAGTTCGAAGGAGGATCCCTCATATCCAAAGATCGGCCAGACCGATTTCTGGTTGTACAACCCAGTGACAAGGCCGCCGCGTATCTGTTGGAAAAACGCACTATCCTCCATACTTCGTAGTATGTCGACGCGATCGCGTTCCCAGCCTGCGCTTAGGTAATCCGCATGCCCTTTGCCTTGTGCTGCTGCGTTCAGACCTGCAATTCCAGCCTCGATCCCAGGTGCAGCATCCGCGCTGTCATACCCTTTGACCGCGGTCACATAATGTTCGTCCGGGACTTGATCATGTGGGTAAATATCCCGCGCCATTTGAACCAAAGTGGCAAATGTCTCGGGTTTAAGATGCTCGGTTTCGGCGGCCCATGCCGCATCTGGTGCTGCGATAAAGCCTGCACCGATGACAAACGAAGCGCCTGTTGCACTGGCGCGTGACAAAAGCTGGCGTCGGGTCAGCCCCCGATAGCTTGCTGTTTCCGTCATTAGTTCCTCCCTATTTTGAACCAGCGCGCTCCCCTTAAAACGCGCTGATCCGTTGATTCAAAGATACCTTCCCGC
>CAZJAW010000248.1:0-4382 GCA_964544035.1 uncultured Rhodobacterales bacterium | reverse complement strand
ATGTGGCATCCAAGACCGGGTGTCATTGGCAGGAATCGGCAGCGCAGTTTGGCATCGGGTTTCGACTGGACGTAGGCTGGCGCTGCCGATTCCTGCCAATGACACCCGGTCTTGGATGCCACATTGAGGGGACGTCACCAAGTCGCTCAGCGTGTTAAAGCGAGCGCTTGTCCCAAGTGCAGCACGACAGCTAGGGCCGTCAGCCAAGGCGCGTTGCAATTTGAACTGGGTGACGGGTGTGACGGGGTCTGTGACGTTCAACGGCTGCGCAGGATTCCATTCAGCGGGCAGGGGTGTGTTCGGTGAAAATGCCAGCAATAGCAATCCAACGGCTGCCATCAATACCAGCGTCAACAACGCGTAGGCGACTGATGCGAACAGCCGCACGCGCTTAACGTACCGTCAGAATGTCATCGAGAGGTTTTTTGACCTTGGCCATCGTCGGGATCGTAGCATCGGCCGAGGGGTGGCCAACGGCAATGATCATCGTGGCTTTTTCATTATCTGGTCGCCCAAGCAATTCCCGCAGGAACCCCATGGGATTGGGTGTGTGTGTCAGCGTTGCCAGCCCGGACACATGCAGCGCCGTTATCAACATGCCTGTCGCAATTCCGACGCTTTCAGGCACGTAGTAGTGTTTGACGCGGCTTCCGTCGCTGTCCACCCCATAGCGCTGGGCAAAAACCACGATCAGCCAAGGCGCGTCTTCGAGGTGAGGTTTGTCGGCATCCGTGCCGATGGGCGCAAGCGCGTCGAGCCATTCTTGACTTGCCCCGCCTGCGTAAAACTTGCGCTCTTCTTCTTCTGCCGCGGCGCGAATTTGTTTTTTTACATCCGCATCGCGCACAGCCACAAAGTGCCATGGCTGTTGGTTGGCACCTGATGGTGCTGTACCGGCTGCGGCGACGCAGGCGTCAATCACCGACTGCGGCACAGGTTTTGTGTCAAATTCGCGGATTGTGCGGCGTGTGGCCATATCGGCGAAATAGGCTTCGGCCCGTTTCAGCATCTCGGTGTCTGAAACATGTGGACGGGCTTGAAGGGGTACGTGCGATGCGTCGGCCATGGCTTAGAAATCCAAGTTCTCAACGCTCAGCGCGTTTTGTTGGATGAATTCGCGGCGCGGTTCAACCACATCACCCATCAGCTTGGTGAATAGATCGTCGGCTTCGGCCATGTCTTCGACACGGACTTGCAGCAGGGTGCGTGCATCAGGGTCAAGCGTGGTTTCCCAAAGCTGATCGGGGTTCATTTCACCCAATCCTTTGTAACGTTGCAGCGACAGACCTTTTTCACCCTCGGACAAAATGGCATCCAGCAGGTCCATCGGACCCATGATATTTACGCTTTTGTCTTTGCGCAGCAGCGTGGCAGGCGTGCCATAGACGTCTTGTAGGCTTTGCGTGAACGTGCCGGTTTTACGCGCCTCGCCCGAGCGCAACATTCGTCCATCGAGCGTGCGAACTTCTTCGACGCCGCGTAGGATGCGCGCCAGCCGGACACCTTTGTCTTGGGTGATGCGTCCGGCCCAGCCACGCTCCCATTCCAGCGCGATGAGGTTCAGGCGTTCGGCCACTTTGTCGGCCACGCCTTGCAGGTCACCATCAACTGCGCCCGGCACAAAGGCACCGGCAATTGCGGCCTGTTCCAGAATGTGGCGGGGGTAGTGCGTCGGGAAGGCTTGCAACACGCGTCGCATTTGGCGTGCTTCGTCGACCACACGAACAAGGTCCTGGCCTGCGATTTCTTCACCATTGCCTTGGCGTAACATGGCGCCATCAATGCCCTGCTGGATCAGGTAATCCTGCATCTCGGCTTCGTCCTTGAGGTAAACCTCGGACTTACCACGCGCGACTTTGTACAAGGGCGGCTGCGCAATATAGAGGTATCCACCTTCGATCAGTTCAGGCATTTGGCGATAGAAGAAGGTCAGCAACAGCGTGCGGATGTGCGCGCCGTCGACGTCCGCATCCGTCATGATGACGATCTTGTGGTAACGCAGTTTTTCGATGTTAAATTCATCGCGGCCAATGCCAGTGCCCAGCGCCATGACCATGTTGCCAATTTCTTGGCTACCCAGCATCCGATCAAACCGCGCGCGCTCGACGTTTAGGATTTTACCTTTCAGCGGCAGGATGGCTTGGGTCTTGCGGTCACGTCCGGTCTGAGCAGAGCCGCCAGCACTGTCGCCCTCTACCAGAAAGATCTCGGTGTTGGCGGGGTTCTTGTCAGAACAGTCTTTGAGCTTGGAGGACAGGAAGTTCATGTCCATAGGGTTCTTGCGACGGGTCAGATCGCGCGCTTTACGAGCCGCCTCTCGGGCAAGAGCGGCCTCGATGATTTTGCCGACGATGATTTTAGCTTCATTGGGATTTTCTTCGAACCATTCAGCCAGTTTTTCGTTTACCAACCCTTCGACGGCGGGGCGAACTTCGGAGCTGACCAGTTTGTCCTTGGTCTGGGAGGAGAACTTGGGGTCCGGCACTTTGACAGACAGCACACAAGTCAACCCTTCGCGGGCGTCATCGCCGGTAAAGCTGACCTTTTCCTTTTTTGCGATCCCAGTGGCTTGGGCGTAGTTGTTGATCGTCCGGGTCAATGCGCCACGAAAGCCCGCCATATGCGTGCCACCATCGCGCTGCGGGATGTTGTTGGTGAAGGGCAGGACGTTTTCGTGATAGCTATCGTTCCACCACATCGCGACTTCGACGCCGATGTCATCTTTTTCGCCGTGGATAAAGATCGGTTCAGGCATCACAGACGCTTTTGAGCGATCCAGATATTTGACAAATTCTTTGACGCCACCCTCATAGAACAGTTCAGAGCGCAGTGTTTCGACAGGACGTTCATCGGTCAGAATGATGCGCACACCCGAGTTCAAAAAGGCCAGTTCGCGAAGCCGTTTTTCCAACGTGTCGAAAGAGTATTCGAGGTTGGAAAAAGTATCTGTTGCCGCAAGAAAACGTACTTCGGTTCCAGTGCGATCGCCCGCGTCACCCACGACTTCGAGATGTTTGGCGGTAAACCCGCCTTCAAAGCGCGCAACGTGTTCTTTGCCATCACGCCAAATGCGCAGTTCCAACCAATCTGACAAAGCGTTCACAACGGACACGCCCACTCCGTGCAGACCGCCGGACACTTTGTAAGAGTTGCTGTCGAACTTACCGCCTGCGTGCAGTTGGGTCATGATGACCTCGGCGGCGGAAACGCCTTCTTCTTCGTGAATGCCGACTGGGATCCCGCGTCCGTTGTCACTAACGGATACGCTGGAATCCGCGTGAATTGTGACTGTTACAGCGTCTGCGTGACCTGCCAACGCCTCGTCGATGCCGTTGTCGACGACCTCGTAAACCATGTGGTGCAGGCCGCTGCCATCGTCCGTGTCGCCGATATACATGCCGGGCCGCTTACGCACGGCCTCCAACCCCTTGAGAACCTTGATAGAATCCGCGCCATATTCTTCGGGGGATTGCTCGTTGTCTGCCATGTTTTGGGCCCTTGTCTGATTGCCCAAAATATACGTTTTTTTGTAGGCAATGTCACGCAACTGACACAAGATTTTCCGTTTCAGGTCAGAGGGATGACAAGGCCCACGCCGATCAGCAAAATACCAGCTGTGATGTTCATACGGCGCAGGGCAGCGGGGCGCTGCATCAGGCGGCGCGCGCGGTCGATAAACAGTGCCATTGCAAGGTTCCCGATTAGCGGCACGATCATCGAAAGGCTGACGATTACCGCGATGTCGATCCATGTCAGTGCTGTCAGATCAAAGAAGCCAGGCAGCATTCCGGCATAGAACAAAATGGCCTTGGGGTTGCCAAGGATCACGACCAGTCCGGCAACAAAGCCAGCCCACATTCCAGGGCGTGTCAGACGGCTGTCCGTATTGATCTGCGCATTGGCGCTGCGGATCACAAGCGCGCCCATGACGATGAACATCGCTGCCGCGACCCATTTTAACGCCTCGAGGAAGCCGCCATAGACTGACAGGACCCATGTGATGCCAAAGATGGCCAACAACGACCACAGCACGTCGCCAACAACGACGCCCAGCGCAAGCGGCCATGCAGCATGAAAGCCGCCGGACAAGCTGCGTGCAATCAATCCAACCCATACCGGTCCGGGTGTCAGGAACAGCACCAGCAACGCTGCCGCATAAAGCGCGATGTCCCATGGCGACAGGGTCATGGGACGGACACTTCGCTGACGCCATCGGTTTCGGTGACGTGCAGATATTGCGCTCGGCCCCCAAGACTGTCGAACAGTTCAGGTCCTGTTCCTGTCATCCATGCCTGCGCGTCAAGCGCACAAATCTCGTCATAGAGCGAGGCGCGCCGATCTTCATCCAAATGCGCCGCAACTTCGTCGAGCAATAACAAAGG
>CAZJAW010000247.1:0-4398 GCA_964544035.1 uncultured Rhodobacterales bacterium | reverse complement strand
TCGTTGATGTGGCATTCCAACACAGACAGCTTCAGAGGATCGCGCGCGGTACGCTCCATCTCATCCACCATGGCGGCCAACGCCTCTGGATCATAGGTGGCGCCGCCCTCGACGTCCCATGCCTCAATGCCGTGGCGGGGCATCAACACATGCACAGGCGCGTCTGCCGTGTTCAATCGCCGCACCACGTCGCGCACCAGCGCCCGGCGTTCATCTGCGTTCAAGCCCGAGGATTTGATCAACCGATTGTGCGCATGAAACGGGCGGTCGCTGTATCGCTCCGGAATGTCCTGCCATCCGGCAAAATCAATCAGGTCCGCGCAGCCCGGTGCAACAACCTGAGGAATGCGCGCCGCCCCTGCCCCGAGCAATCGATCAGGGCCGGAATTGACGACGGAGCCCACCATGAGGTTGCTCACCTCTGGCAATGCAAAGTCCATAACGGCAGCAAAATATCCCTGCCGGGCCAACGCCTCAAACGCCATGCCGCCCATGCCAGTGGCGTGAAACACCGCCACTTCAAAACCACGTTCCTGTAAAGGTGCACGCAGCAGCTTCATGTAAGATAGGCAGGACGATCCCAAACTGGTCATTCCGATCACTGGCCTATTGGCGACAGGCGGTTCGACCGCGCGCGCGGCCCCCAGCACCGCCCCCGCCGCTTGTGACAGCGACGATTTGCAAACCGAGTTCAACCCATAAAGCCCACCGGCCCACAAGATCATCTGAATATCAGGCGACAAACGACCCGGCGGGATCAACGGAGAAAAAGACACCGTCGACACGATGTATTTCGGAACCCCCATCGGCAGCGCCTGTGCACAATCAAGTGCTAAATCCGTGCCCATCGTGCCGCCCAGCGCAATCATCCCGTCAATACGCCCAGCACTGTGCAATTGCGTACACAACAAGGACGCCCCGCGCGCCATGATCTGCATCGCGGTGTTTTCGTCTTCGCTGGCAATGGCTTCTTCAATCGAAGAGCCCCCCGCCTCGGCCACCTCGTGCTTGGAGATATCCGTAGGTTTTTCCGGGTCGCCCAGTACGCTGACGTCCATACACAACACTGCCCCACCCTGCGCGCGGATGCGTTCGGCGACATAGGTCAATTCCTCGTCCTTGGTGTCGTAAGTGCCGATGATCAGGATGGTTTTGGTCATTGTTGGTGTCCGTACGCAAAAAGTGAAAGAGCAGATTTAGCAGGTGCCCGGTTCACAAAAGGAACCCAAGGCGATTACCGTGCATCCGACTTTGCGACATGTCAACGCAGCAGCAAATGAACAAACAATGCGTGGGCATCAGCACTTAACCTTCGGCAGTTTTGCGAATGATCGCACCCATTTCCATCAACTCTTGGCTAAGCGGATTGGTCTTGCGCCAGATCATGCCGATTGTGCGGCTGGGTGGGTTGGTTTCAAACCGCGACACAGACACATCCGCAGAACGTGTCTCATAACTGCGTGCCATTTCAGGGATCAATGTCACGCCGATACCTGCACTCACCATTTGCACCAGTGTCGATAGCGAACTGCCCTCCATGATCTGGCGCGGCCGGACAGCGGCAGCATCACAAAACGACAGCGCTTGGTCGCGAAAACAATGCCCCTCTTCCAACAAAAGCAGCTCCATTGTGGGCAAAGCAGCCGCAGTGGGCACAGCAATGTCCGCGTCACTGGCAGGACGGACCAACAGGAACTCTTCATCAAACAAAGTGAATTCCTGCAGCGCCGGTTCGTTCACAGGTAACGCCACGATCGCCGCATCCAGACGAGAGGCCAATATTTCGTGGACCAGAGATTGGGTGATGGTCTCTTTGGGCTCAAGTTTAAGGTCCGGGTAACGATCCGCCAGTGCATGGATGATGCGCGGCAACAAATAGGGAGCAACTGTCGGAATGACACCCAGCCGCAACCGCCCCGAAAACGGCCCTGCCTGGCGGCGCACAAGGCCGCTTAAGTCATCAACTTGCTGCAAAATTTCAGACCCGCGCGCCAAAAGGTCTTCTCCCATCGCGGTCAATCGGATTTCGCGTGCGGCACGTTCGACCAGCGGGCCACCCATGATTCCCTCAAGCTCTTTGATCTGCAAAGACAACGCCGGTTGCGAAATTGCGCAGACCTCGGCGGCGCGACCAAAGTGGCGCTGTGCAGCCAACGCCCCGAAATAACGTAGATGTTTCAGGGTCAAAGACTTCATAAGCACAGCCTATTACAACGATTAGATAATTGAATTGGAGCTTATCAAAAGACACCTTTATCTGCAATGTCAGAACAACCCAGCAAAACCACGTCAGGAGAGAAAACATGGACGGCAATCCGACCAACAACAAATCAGGCGGTGGCTGCCCCGTCATGCACGGCGGTAACACAGGCACCGACAATGCGGTGACCAAGTGGTGGCCGGAATCGCTGAACCTCGACATTTTGCATCAGCACGACACCAAGACCAATCCGATGGGTCCAGATTACAACCACCGCGACGCGGTGAAAGGTCTGGACTTTGAAGCCGTCCGCAACGACGTCGAAACCCTGCTAACGGACAGCCAAGAATGGTGGCCCGCGGACTGGGGGCACTATGGTGGCTTGATGATCCGTTTGGCGTGGCACTCGGCTGGATCGTACCGTCTGGGTGATGGTCGCGGGGGTGGCGGTGCTGGCAACATCCGTTTTGCGCCGCTGAACTCTTGGCCGGATAACGCAAGCCTTGATAAAGCGCGTCGCTTGCTGTGGCCCGTCAAAAAGAAATACGGCAACGCCCTGTCTTGGGCCGACTTGATCTTGCTGTCTGGCACCGTGGCCTATGAATCCATGGGGCTAAAAACCTTTGGCTTTGGTTTTGGTCGCGAAGACATCTGGGGCCCGGAAAAGGACGTCTATTGGGGGTCCGAGAACGAGTGGCTGGCACCGTCCGAAAATCGCTATGGCGATCTGGATACACCAGACACAATGGAAAACCCGCTGGCGGCTGTCCACATGGGCCTCATTTACGTGAACCCAGAGGGCGTGAACGGCAACCCCGATCCGGCACGCACAGCCCTGCACATCCGCGAAACCTTCGCCCGCATGGCGATGAACGACGAAGAGACTGCAGCGCTGACGTGCGGTGGCCACACCGTCGGCAAGGCGCACGGCGCGATGGGTGACGACAAAATCGGTTCCGAACCCGAAGCCTGCCCCGTGCATGGCCAAGGCCTAGGATGGTCCAACCCTGATCAAAACGGCAAAGCAACGAACGCGTTCACGTCCGGCATCGAAGGTGCGTGGACCAAGGAACCGCTCAAGTTCGATATGGGCTATTTCGACTATCTGTTTGGTTGGGATTGGGAACTGACCAAGTCACCAGCAGGCGCTAACCAATACGCCCCTGTTGGCATGCCCGAATCCGAAATGCCCGTTGACCCAACGGATCCCGGCACCCACCGGCAGCCGATGATGACAGACGCGGATATGGCGATGAAAGTCGACCCGATCTACAACGAAATCTGCCAGAAATTCATGGCCGATCCCGCGTATTTCGCCGACACCTTTGCGCGCGCTTGGTTCAAGCTGACACACCGCGACATGGGACCTGTCGACAACTACTATGGCCCCTTCGTTCCTTCCGAAGAACTGATCTGGCAGGACCCGATCCCTGCGGGTGCAACTGGCTATGATGTCGATGCCGTCAAAGCCAAGATCGCCGATAGCGGCCTGACTGCCGTTGAGATGATCACAACCGCTTGGGATTCCGCGCGCACGTTCCGTGGGTCCGACAAACGCGGTGGCGCCAATGGTGCGCGCATTCGTCTCGCACCGCAAAAAGACTGGGCCGGCAACGAACCAGAACGTCTGGCCAAAGTGCTTGGCATTCTAGAACCTATCGCTGCCCAAGCAGGCGCATCCATTGCGGATGTGATCGTGCTGGCGGGTAATGTGGGCGTGGAGCAGTCGATCAAAGCCGCTGGGTTTGATGTGGCCGTACCTTTTGCGCCGGGTCGTGGTGATGCGTCTGAGTCGCAAACAGACGCTGACAGCTTTTCGGTGCTTGAGCCCGTGGCGGATGGGTTCCGCAATTGGCAACTGAAGGAATACGCAGTGTCTCCCGAAGCGATGATGCTGGACCGTGCGCAATTGCTGGGTTTGACAGCCGCAGAAATGACCGTTTTGGTCGGTGGTCTGCGGGTTCTGGGTACCAACCACAGTGGCGGCGCACATGGCGTGTTCACGGATCGTGTGGGCCAGTTGACGACAGACTTCTTTGTCAACCTGACCGACATGGATTTGGCATGGGCTCCGGTTGATGGTGGCACGTACGAGCTGCGGGATCGCGCCTCGGGTGCCGTCAAGTTCACAGCGACCAGCGCCGATCTGGTGTTTGGGTCCAACTCGGTCCTGCGCGCCTATGCCGAAGTCTATGCCC
>CAZJAW010000246.1:0-4400 GCA_964544035.1 uncultured Rhodobacterales bacterium | reverse complement strand
CGCCCAATATTGGGCGATGATCGCGTTGATTGACTACGAAGTCGGTCGCATCCTGAGCGCATTGGCACAAACCGGACGACTAGAAAATACGCTGGTGCTTTTTTCTTCTGATCACGGCGAAATGTTGGGCAACCATCAACAGTTGCTGAAAGGTCCCCAGCTTTATGATGATCTGTGCCGCGTGCCACTCATCGCTCACTGGCCTGATCAAATTCCGACGGGGCAGCGTGTCACCAATCCCGTGCAATGGATCGACCTAAGTGCGACAATTCTGGAGGCCGCAAGCTGCGCGCCCGGCGCTGGTGTGCAAGGTCAATCGCTTTTGCCCATGATGCGCGGGGTGCAGGAGGCAGTGCGCCCATGGGCGATGTGCGAGTATCGACATTCAGGCTTCCCGACTGACCCGCTGATTATGACGACGATGTTGCGACACGGGGATTGGAAGTTGATCATCTGGCATGGACCGCCAGCGTGTGGAAACACCCGCGATGGAGAACTTTATAATCTGGCCGATGACCCGGACGAGTTGCACAACCTGTACCATGATCCTCGGCAGGCCAGCCAAAGACGAAAGATGAAGCAGTTGATGCTTGCCGCTATGGCCGATGCCGAAGATCGGACTGCACCTCGTTCGCGCCCTTGGTGACCGTGCGGAGTACATAGACGACCGGGCGGTTTTTGTCGCAATCAGTCGCCCTGCGCCTCTTATTCCGGCATCAAAGCCCAGTAATCCAGATCCAGCAGCACTTCGGGCAGGTATTTTCCATCCGCGTCGCGCAGTGCGAATGGCGCACCGCCCTTGGTTGCCACCAGCCGCAACCGGATCGCGCCGACACCGGGGACAGAGGTCTTGGCGATGTCTAAAACCTCGCTCCAAGCGCGAATGGTGTCACCAGACAGGCATGGATTGGCATGCGCGCCTGCGTTCAAACCCACCACCATCTGGGCATTGGCCAACCCGTTGAACGACAGCGCGCGCGCCATCGAGATGACGTGACCGCCGTAGATAAGACGGCTGCCATCCGGACGTGCGGATGTGTCAAAGTGCACTTTGGCTGTGTTCTGCCAAAGGCGCGTGGCAAGCATGTGTTCGGCCTCTTCCACCGTAACACCATCCACATGATCGATCTGCTCGCCGATTGTGTAATCGCTAAGGCGATGTGCCTCGCCAGCCAAAGCAAAGTCGTAACTGTCAAAGCGAAGGCCATGCGGGATCACAAGGTCATCCGCTGCAATCGCAGGTGCAAGATCAGGTACGTCAGTCTTGGGTGCAGGCGCATCTAAGCGCCCTTTGCGCACCATCACCCAGCGCACAAATTGCAGCACTGTCTCATCATGCTGATTGATACCTCGCGTGCGCACATAAACAACGCCCGTCTTCCCGTTGGAATTCTGCTTGAGGCCAATGACCTCACTTTCACTGCGCAGCGTGTCACCGGGCCAAACAGGTGCCAAAAAGCGTCCCTCGGCATAGCCAAGGTTCGCCACGGCGTTCAGTGAAATGTCAGGGACCGATTTGCCGAAAACCGTATGAAAGACGATCATATCGTCTAACGGCGCAGCCTTTAGCCCGCTGGCTCGCGCAAATTCGTCCGAGGAATAAAGCGCATGCCGTGCCGGATAAAGCCCATGGTACAGCGCCCGTTCGCCCCCTGAAAGAGTGCGCGGTACGGCGTGGCGGATCACTTCACCAAGGCGATAGTCCTCAAAAAAGCGGCCAGCATTGGTTTTGCCCATTACTGCGCACCCAGTTTTGTGTCCGGAGTATAGGTACCCTCCACCTCTTTGGTGACCGCCTGCCCGCACCGCATGATGCCTGCGGCGTGGTCCCATGTTTGGGTGGGGCTGCCGTGCAGCTCCCAACCCTTATTGAGCGCTTCTGTGACCTTGTGGCAAAAAGCGGACGTGTCCTCTTCGGACAGAAAACGATATAGTTTCATGATGTTACCTCGGGAAGGGCCAGACGCCGGCCCATATGTGAATTGCGGCCACAACGCTGAACATGACCAATGTAATAACGCCAAGGATGATGTCTTTTTTGGCGTCACCGGGTTCGGGGCGTTGCCAATTCGGTTCAGCCCGGTTGATCAGGATGACCGAACCGGTGGCCCACGCCAACATCCCGCCAAACAGGATAATCGCAGCAAGATCGCCGTTTACCAACAGGTGCGCAATCGACCAAATTTTGACAGCTATCAGCTGAGGGTGGCGCAATTTACCGCGCAATCTCCCTGTTGTTGCTGACATCCCATAGACGAAAAAAGCAATTACCATCAGCAGGTTATTGATGTGCACCATAAAGCTGGGGGGCGACCAGATTGTAACAAATGGCGCCCATCGGTAGCCAAAAATCATCATCAAGACACTGAACACGATCAGTAATGCGATAATTGTTTTGCCTTTATTACCCAAATCGGCGCGCACGTTCGGAACAAGCCGTTTAAAGAAATGCGCAAAAGTCCACAGGATCAGGCCAAGGATAAGAAGGATCATAAGGTGGTCTCCGCTGTCATGGCGGCGATGGCATCAGCCTTGGCCAGCGTTTCCCGCGCAGACACGATGTGCAGGTTTTCGACAATACGTCCATCGACGACTGCAACACCCTGCCCCGCCGCTTCGCTTGCCTCAAAGGCTACGATCTGGCGACGGGCAAGGTCTAGTTCAGCCTCGGACGGGGAGAAAGCGGCGTTGGCAATGGCGATTTGTGCCGGGTGAATCAGGGTCTTGCCGTCAAATCCCATATCGCGACCTTGCGTACATTCGACCTGCAGCCCCGCGTCATCCTTAAACGCGTTGTAAACGCCATCAATGATCGCCAGCCCATGCGCCTTGGCCGCCAGCAGGCACAAGCCAAGCCCTGTTTGCAGTGGCAAGCGGTCAGCGCGGTGGCGCGTTTGCAAATCCTTCGCCAGGTCGTTGGTGCCCATGACCATGCCAGTCAATTTGGGATGTGCGGCGATTTGAGCAGCATTGAGCATTCCCAACGGCGTTTCCATCATGGCCCAAAGCGGCAAATCTTTGGTAATCGCAGTCAACGCGTCAAGGTCCGAAGGGCTCGAGACTTTGGGCAACAATATCGCATCCGCACCCATTTGGCTGGCCGCTTTGGCATCATCCACACCCCAAGTGGTGTCAAATCCGTTGATGCGAATAATCTTCATTCGCGCACCATACCCGCCTGCCGCCAAAGCGTCGGACAATGTATCGCGCGCGGTTTCTTTTTCTTCGATAGAAACCGCATCTTCGAGGTCAAAAATGATCGCATCGACTGGCAAACCCCGCGCCTTTTCGAGCGCACGCGGTTTGGAAGCCGGAATATACAAAGTTGATCGCAATGGACGTGCAGTTGACATGAAGCGAAACCTCAAAGTTATAAAGTTGCGCAGAAAGGGGCATTTTTTACCAGATAGTTCAAGGGTGATTGTGCCGCAGCGCAGAAAAAATGTGCGAATGCAAGACGATTCAAATGCAAATTATCTGCGCTCGTAGGGTTAATCATTAATTCAGAGCCTAAGCGCACCCTGTGTCCATTCCGATCTTGCGGGAGGGCCGTTTCAGCTGGGCCGCTGAACAGTTACGGAAAGCAACGAAACGGGATGCTATATGAACCGGGGCTGCCCGGTCATCGCCGGATTGTCCGGTTGGGCCAGATGACCAGAGGTGACGCCTTCCTTTTATGAAAGGCTGAACGTGATGACACGGAAAATGACTTTGATGACGATGGGCGCTCTGGCCGCGGCCGCAGCGTTGAATATGATGACTGTTGGAACGGCAATGGCGCAGCAAGCGCGCAATTGCGGACCGCGCGAAGTGGTGGTGAGCCGGCTGGCCGAAGGCTACGGCGAAACGCGTCAATCGATGGGACTTGGGGCGAATAACGCAGTCATTGAGGTGTTTGCTTCTGACGCAAGTGGGACCTGGACGATAACAGTGACATCGGTCAATGGTGTGACCTGTTTGGTCGCAAGTGGGCAGGCATTTGAAGAGCTGGTAGAAGCCCTTCCAACTGAAGGCAACGACGCCTAAAGCCTGTGTAAGACGAACCAGTAAGGCGCACCTCGGTGCGCCTTTTTTGTATTCCGCGCGACTTGGAAATGCCTTCGCAAACAACTGTAAACTGCATCTTTGCTTCAGCCCAACCCATCCCAAATCAATTTTGTTCCCGTCACAACCAGCAGCGCATAGGTCAACAGAAAAAACATGCGTTCCGAGACCAACTGGTGCGCCTTGACCCCGATCAGCGTGCCAAGCACAGCAAAAGGCGCAAGCACCAAATTGGCTTTGAACGTTTGCAACGTGAACATGCCCAAATAGGCATAGGGTACAAATTTAAAGACGTTAATGACTGTGAAAATCAGTACTGTATTATCAGTTTGACCAGTTCTATCCAGAACATTTAA
>CAZJAW010000245.1:0-4438 GCA_964544035.1 uncultured Rhodobacterales bacterium | reverse complement strand
GACTTGGTCGAAGAATTGCGGGCCCGAGAGCCACGATATAGTGCTGCGTTTGCTGACATTTCAGCGCTGCGTGTTGCAGTTGATCAGCAGCTTTCCGACTTTGATGCACCCTTGTCGGGCGTGCGCGAAATTGCGTTTTTCCCCCCTATGACAGGCGGTTAGGGCCATGCGCGTCGTCGTTCAGGCTGAACCCTTTGACCTTGGCTCTGAGACATCAGGCTTTGCGGCAGGGCGTCGTGTATCTGGCGCAATTGTCACCTTCACTGGCGTTGTACGCGATGTGGAGGGTGGCCTTGAAGCGATGGAGATCGAACACTATCCCGGCATGACGCTGGCCGCATTAGAAGGCATCGCTCAGGACGCAGCTACCCGGTGGAACCTTGAGGATGCATTGGTCATTCACCGCCATGGACGGCTGGTTCTAGGCGAGATGATCATGATGGTTGCGACGGCTGCGCCACACCGCAAGGACGCTTTTGAGGCGGCGGAATTTTTGATGGATTACCTTAAATCCCGCGCGCCGTTTTGGAAACGTGAGATTACGGCACAAGGCGCCAGTTGGGTGGCGGCTAAGTCTGCGGATGAGGATGCTTTGAAGCGCTGGTAAGGCGCCCCAAACTCGGTTGGGTAAGTTCGGGGCGGTTGAGCATTGCCCATACCTGATGGTGGGCAATTTTGGCGATGGACCAAGCCTGCAAAACGTGTGCACAGGTTGTGCAACGCGGATGCGCCGACTTGAGCGATGAACGTAGTGTGAACTGCTTTGCTGCGCAGTTAGCCCGCCTGCTGGCGTTCGATCCACGCACGCAGTTCTTCGGTTTCGTGGCGCGCATCGCGCAATCCGTCCATGGCGGCGCGCAATTCTGCTTCGGTTTGAGCCAGTTGATTGGTCAACTCGGCTTCGCGTTGCTGAAGATAGGTGATCGCTTGATCACGGGTTTCTTCTGCCTCGTGCAACTCCTGGCTCATCCGGTCCAGTTCGGCCACGTCACCTGCAGCCACACGCGTAAAGCGGTGAATCAGCCAATTGGCGAACCAGCCAAGGCAGAACGCCACAAACAGAACGATGGCCGTCGCAATGACAAACTCTGCTCTACTCATTCACTGTACCCTCAGTCCCATCGTTTACAGCCTCTGTATCGCCTGAACCGGCGATAGTTTCCAGCGTTGTTTCTGGCTCTGGTGTCGTTGGCTTCGGGCGGATCAGGACAAATTCGATGCGACGGTTGGCTTCGCGCCCATCTTCTGTGCCGTTATCTGCGATTGGGTTGGTTTCGCCGTAACCTTGCGCTTTGTACGACGCTGTCAAAACACGGCGTGCGCGCAGCTCGTTCAGGACGGATTGGGCACGCGCTTGGCTGAGATTCAAGTTCATCTCTTCGCGGCCTTGGCTGTCGGTGTGACCTTGAATTTCCAGTTTGATATCACCGCATTCCTTAAGGACTTCAGCGATATCGTCCATCGTGTCCAAGGTGGTCGTGTCGATGGTTGCGCTTCCTGGTTCGAAGTTGATTTTGGATATGGCGAGGATGCTGGCGATCTCGGCCTCGCATTCATCCGCAGTTGGAGGGGGAGCGACCGGGTCCAGCTTTTTCTGGTAGGTGACGTCGATGTCGAATGTCCCTGTGTCGCCCAGCTTTGTGGCCAGCAAAGAGGCGATATTGGTGGAAGCTTTTGGATTGCCAGTATTGCCGGTCACTTCCAGAGTATCGGGCGTGACATTCACAGCTCCGTTGGAGAGTTGCGCCAAGGCTTCAAGCCCAGTCAGCACGCGCACAGGCCAAGAGCTTGGCAAGTCATCAACGACGCGGGCAGCGGTATAGACCATGTCCGAACCAAATGCCGCCTTGGCATAGCTGTCGGCCAAATTGCGTAAGTTTTCATCGGTGAGCCTTCCGCGCAGTTGCACCTGACCCTCGGGGCTAAGTGTGGCGGTGAATTCTGGTGGCCCTTGAGTGGGGTCCACAGTTTCCGGCAGAACCGCGTTCAGCGCAAAGACTTTGGGCAGGCGGTTTTCCAACTCGCCCACGACCCGGTCGAAATCAGATTGCGCGGTACCTTCGGCGGCAACAAGTGTCACGTCAGCATCTGAAAAGGTGACTGTGCCCGCCCCAAGGTCGTTCACGGCGCCAATGGCTTGTTGAACTGCGCGCCCCCAGTTCGGGCTGGGCACGCCCATTCCGACGGTGCACGCGCTTGAACCCGTCAGCCCAGCTTCGCGCGCGGCCTCTAGGATGCGGTCACGCGTGGCGTCTGTGTCGGCCGAGCAGGCGTCAAAACGAGTACTTGTTTCGTCCTTGACCAGACGAAGCGTGAAGGGGGTGATGACAGGGCGGGGGGCAGATACATCCAATGCCACTTGCAAACCTGGAGGGCTGGCGCGTCTCAGCAGTTGTTCCAGCTTCGCTTTTTCCTCGGCGCTGTCGGTGATGGCGGTGATGCTAACCCGACCGGCTTCGACGGATACTTTGGCGCGGGGCAGCCGTTCCATCGCGTTCAGGGCAAAGCTGAGCGCATCCGGCCATCCTTCAGGCGCGGGATAGTTGGCCACCTCGATCAGGTCAGTCACAGGCAGTCGACCGCTGATTGCATTCACACGGTCCAGAACTTCGTCGCGGTTGGTTGCTGTTGGGATCAGCCCGATGATCGAAAGGCCTGCATCGTTGCGCAGGATTTCAGCTGAAAATCGCGGCGCGGCGAGTGCGGCGATTGCGACGACTTCCATATCATCAATGACGCGTGCTGCATCGACAACGGTGCCTGCTGTCGACAGGGCGGCAAAACGTACGGCTTCGGTTGGTGCGACACCTGCCAGCGTGACTTGCAGCCCGTTTGCTTCAACTTCGGCCCAGGTCATGCCGTTTTCATCCAGAGCGTCGCGAACGCCGATTTCGGAGTTATTCTCGATCAATTCGACGGACATGTTCGCAGTCACGAGTGCCAGAAGACCTGCCACAAAAAACGTGCCGACAACGATGAGTAGAGAGGACAGACGCATCCGTGACCTTTTTTATTGTAACTGTTTGATTAGTTTACGCCCCAGAGACGTATGTTTCAATCAAACGAACAGTGCTGCGCCAAAAAAGAGCAGCGGGATGATGCCGGTGTCACGATTGGAACGGAAGACTTGCAGGCATTTTGCCGGGTCTTCGATGTCGAGCCCGCGCTGTTGCCAAGCCATGTGCCAGCCCATCGCCCATGGGCCGCCCAAGACCAATACCATTGCCATGATCGAAGCGTCATCGATGGCGGCAAAGATTACGGCGATTCCCATCAACCCGACGGTGCCCATCAAGAATCTGCGCAACCAAGGAAGGGTGTTTTTGCCAAACAGCCGTGCAGTGGATTTGATCCCGATCAGGGCGTCATCTTCGGTGTCTTGATGGGCATAGATCGTGTCATAGAACAAAGTCCATGCGATGCCTGCGAGGTAAAGCACAACTGCGGGCGCTTCGAGTTCTCCGGTATGGGCGGTCCATGCCAGCAGTGCGCCCCAGTTAAACGCGATGCCCAGAAAGACTTGTGGCCACCATGTGAAGCGTTTGGCGAACGGGTAAACTGCGACGGGCACCAACGCCAACACTCCGAGCAGGATCGCGGCGGTGTTGAATGTCAGCAGGATAAGAAATGCGATCAGCGCTTGGGCGCACATCCAGATCACTGCGCCGCGCACACTGACTTGACCCGATGGAATCGGGCGTGACCGAGTACGTTCGACTTGTCCGTCAAAGTCCCGGTCCGCAATGTCATTCCATGTGCAGCCCGCACCTCGCATCAGCCACGCACCGACGGCGCAGCCGATGGCGATCCATGCATCATACCAGCTTGAGTTCTGATCGTGGATCATCGCCAGCATCAGCCCCCACAGGCAAGGGATCAGCAAAAGCCACGTACCGATGGGCCGATCTGCGCGACTGAGCCGCAGGTAGGGGCGCGTCGCGGCCGGGGCGATCGTGTCAACCCAGTTGTCTTTTACAGCATCTGCAACCTGTCCGTCTGGCGACGGTGGCAAACCATCGGGAGAGGATGGCATATCATCTGGCGGTACCGGCGGGTTGGTCATATGTAGAGTCCATGAGTGACGCAAAAATCCGCCTTTATGTAGAGCACCCTTTGGGGGCAGGGCAATCGGTCGCGCTGTCGCGGGACCAGGCGCACTATCTTTTTGGCGTGATGCGCCTTTCGGTCGGCGCGTTTGTATCGTTGTTCAACAGTCGTGATGGCGAATGGCGCGCCGAGGTGGTTGAGGCCGGCAAACGCGGCGGTGTGTTGTCCTGTGTGGCACAGACCAAGGGATTGCAAATGCCGCCGGATCTGTGGCTGTTGTTTGCGCCGATCAAAAAGACGCGCACGGATTTTATCGTGGAAAAGGCAGCAGAGATGGGCGCGCGTCGGATCGTGCCGGTGCAGACAGCTTTTACCAATGCAAGCCGGGTGC
>CAZJAW010000244.1:0-4440 GCA_964544035.1 uncultured Rhodobacterales bacterium | reverse complement strand
GTTCTGACTTCGGCTGATTTTTCCTTCACCTTTTGGAATGCTGATAAGTTGCCCGTTATTGCGCCTTGAAATAGCTTTAAAGAATCCATCGGGAATCGAGTGGGATGCGCATAGCGGACGATCTTTTTGACAAAAC
This sequence comes from uncultured Rhodobacterales bacterium, assembly GCA_964544035.1. Lineage (GTDB taxonomy): Bacteria > Pseudomonadota > Alphaproteobacteria > Rhodobacterales > Rhodobacteraceae > Tateyamaria. The sequence continues at coordinate 4,304 of CAZJAW010000244.1, read as the reverse complement.
GTGCAAATCGGCATGTTTCTGTTTCCACCATTGGGACTCGGCTTGGCGGTTTTCGCCTACCACGGATGGAACGCCGCAAGAAGTTAACTTTCGCACCACGTAGACGCGCTTGAGTCAATGTCGATACCGATCGCGTGCATCCACGCGGGTCATTGGAAATTGGTGTTGGTCTGCACAGAAAATTGCGTTGCGACGCTATAAAGGGAACGACGTTGCAAAATCAGGTCGCGATGTGCACGCATATAAGGCCGGGTTGGCTGAACGCCATTTGCTGTCTTGCAAAATGGTTTTACCATGTCGTTTCCTTTACAAAGCCCAACTCGGTCAGCGTCACAACTGCGATTGCCGACAGGAAACGCTACGCTATGATGCGCGGTATGCAGACGTACCTCCACGATCTTTCATGACCGATCCAGTTTCCAATGCGCGTCCGTCCAAGGGCATAGTCGCATGGTGGCGCGCCGGAAAACATATGGTGCGCCTTATCGATGAAAAGAACCTGGGTTTGATTGCTGCAGGTGTCGCATTCTATGCGATATTGGCGATTTTTCCTGGGCTTGCGGCCACGATTGCACTGTGGGGCATTGTCGGGGACCCAAGTTTTGCGCTGACGCAATTGGAAGAGTTTCGCGCCGTTATGCCCAACGATGTTTATCGCTTGCTTGCAGGGCAGCTTGTTAAATTGGCCACCACTGACGGTTTGACGCTGGGTTGGGCGTCGCTGTTGTCCTTTGGATTTGCGTTATGGTCGTCGCGTGCAGGCGTGGCCGCTTTGATGCGGGGTTTGAATGCGATTTATGACGCACCTAACCGATCTGGGGCGTCGCATTACCTGCGTGCGTTTATCTTAACGGGCAGTTTGATCAGCGTGGTTTTGGTGGCGATGGCCTGTATCGTGATCTTGCCGGTTGTGCTGGCTTTTGTGCCCTTGGGACCGTGGGCGGGCTTTGGCGTTGAGCTGGCGCGCTGGGTTGTTGGGATTGGCGTATTGCTGGTGGGGTTTGCGCTGATCTATCGACTGGGGCCAAACCTAGAAGGACAACGGGCTAGGCTGATTACGCCGGGTGCGCTTTTTGCCGCAATGGGCTGGGTTGGCGCGTCAGTCGGATTTTCGATCTACCTGCGCAATTTTGGAACGTACAATGAGGTCTATGGTTCTATTGGGGCCGTGATTGTCATGCTGATTTGGCTATTCATTAGCGCATATTTGGTGCTGCTAGGTGGCGCGCTGAATGCAGAGCTGGCGCGTGCGCACAGGGACAAGTCAGCCCACCCGGAACCGCCCGCCGCACAGTGACTACTTGCCCCTAAGCGTCGCAAAACATCGCTTGAACGAGGCCACACAAATTTTTTGCTGGCAAGATTATGTTGGGATCAGGGCGCGGCGACGCTGAGGGTCATACCGTCATAAGCGGGTTCAACATAGCCCGGCGTTTCAGCACGCACGGTTTCGTAGTCAAGATCGAGGTGCATGTTGGTCAGGATCGCGCGTTTGGGTTTGGCACGGTTGATCCATTCGAGCGTGTTGGAAAGATGGCTGTGGGTTGGATGTGGGTCACGGCGCAAGGCGTCGACGATCCAGACATCAAGGTTTTCCAATGCCGTCCAAGCGGGGTCCGGAATGTCAGCGACATCTGGCAAATAAGCGACGTTTGCGACGCGAAACCCAAGTGAGTTGATGCTGCCGTGGCCTACTTCAAATGGATGAAGCGTGATGTCTCCTCCCGGTCCTGAGATCGTGCAGGGGCCATCCAGTTCATGCAAGTCGAGCATGGGCGGATATGAGGAACCTTTGGGTTGTACAAACACATACCCAAAACGGGCCATAAGGTCTTTTTGCGTGGGGATATCGGCCCAGACGGGCAGGCGCGCGCGCATATTGAACACGATCATACGCAGATCATCGATGCCATGGACGTGGTCGGCGTGAGCATGCGTGTAAACGACCCCGTCTAAACGCGCGACGTTCGCCGCAAGCAATTGGTTGCGCATATCAGGCGAGGTGTCGATCAGAACCGTTGTGGTGCCTTCCACTCCGTGTCGCTCTACCAACAAAGAACACCGTTGGCGGCGGTTTTTTGGGTTTTCCGGATCGCACGCCCCCCAAAGCCCACCCAGACGGGGCACGCCGCCGGATGAGCCGCAGCCAAGAATGGTAAAGGTGAGGGTATTGCTCATGCGCTCACTTTGTACGCCGCAGCTTTGGAGAACAAGCGGTCGAAATTCTTTTGCGTTTGGGCGGCGAAGTCTGCGTAGTCCATGCCAAACACTTCTGCCCCTTTGCGGGCCGTGTGGGTGGTATAGGCGGGTTCGTTGCGTTTGCCGCGATGCGGGGGCGGTGCAAGGTAGGGGGCATCGGTTTCTACAAGGATTCGATCCACGGGCGCAGTTGCGAAGATGTCGCGTACGTCTTGGGATTTAGGAAAGGTCGCGATGCCGGACATCGATAGGTAAAAGCCCAGGTCAAGGGCAGCATGGGCCAGCGCGGCACTGGATGAAAAGCAGTGCATGACGCAGGTGTATGCACCTTGCTTGTATTCCTCGGCCAGGATGCGCGCCATATCGTCATCTGCACCGCGTGCGTGGATGATCAGTGGCAGGCCGGCTTGGCGCGCGGCGTCAATATGGATGTGCAAGGATTTCTTTTGAATATCAGCACTTTCTGAGGTGTAGTGATAGTCAAGGCCAGTCTCTCCGATCCCGACGAACTTGGGGTGTTTTGCAAGTGCGATCAATTCGTCCGTGCTGGCAAGCGGTTCGCTGGCAGCACTCATCGGGTGGGTGCCTGCCGCGTAAAAGACGGGGTCGTGGGCCTCGGCAATAGCGCGCACTTGCGGCTCAAGGCGCAGCTTGGTGCAGATGGTGACCATGCGAGTGACGCCAGCTGACGCCGCATCAGCGACAATTTGATCTAACTGCCCCTCGAAATCTGGAAAATCGAGGTGGCAATGGCTGTCGGTGATTTGTGGGGTCATCTGGGGCTTGCCGTGGCTGAAAGTTTGAAGAGGGTATCAAGAACCAGCGCGCCAGCGTCAAGGTTCACTGCTCGCCCGTGGCGTGCACGTTCTAGTGTGGTCTGCGCAGTGTCAGCCCATGCGCGCGCTTGATCGGGGTGAGCGGCAAGGCGGGCAAAGATGTCTGCTTCGTTCGGCGCTGCCTCAACACGCGGTGGGTGACCAGCCCCCGTGCGCGCAAGGCGCGTTAGGGCGATGTCGATCAAAGTGTAAAGCAGATCGAGCCGGGTTTCGGCGCCACGTGCGCTTGCCGCTTCGGCTATTGCCAAGGCGCGGGCGCGGTCAAGATTTGGCATGCTACCAAGCAGGGCAATGATTTCGTTGTATATTTTCTGTCCATCCAAGAGGGAAAGGCGCAGTGCTTCGCCAACTGAACCAGCGCTGAGTTCAGCAAGCGCTGTGGCCTCTGCGCCGGGATCAACGCCTGCTTGTGTCATGGCCGAGATCATCTGCTCGTGGTTCAACGCATCAAGACGCAACGTGCGACAGCGCGAGCGGATGGTTGGCAGCAAGCGGCTGGGCTGGTGGCAGATCAACAGTAGCGTTGTGCGTGCTGGGGGTTCTTCGAGCATTTTAAGCAGCGCGTTGGCCGCATTTACGTTCATTTCGTCCGCAGCGTCGATGATCACAACGCGTCGCCCCCCGTCGGTGGCAGAGAGTTGAAAGAACGTGGCCATGTCGCGCACATCATCCACGACGATCAAATCGCGCAGTTTCTTCGTCTTTTCGTTGACGGTGCGGTGCACTGATTTCAGTCCCGGCTCGGTGCCTGCCAAGATGCGCCGCGCGATAGGGTGGTCTTCGGCAACATTCAGGGACGTTGGGGCAGGGGCGCCGAACATATCGTCCGGGTCAAGGTCAGGCGTTGTTAGAAGAAAACGCGCGATGCGCCATGCCAGCGTGGCTTTGCCCACGCCGCGCGGGCCTGTGATCAGCCACGCATGGTGCAACCGCCCAGAATTGAATGCATCCAGAAAGGCCGCTTGTGCAGCGTCTTGCCCGATCAGATCGGGTGTCTCGCGCGGGTGCGGGGCACCTTCTATGCGGGTGGGATCAATTGCGTCTTCAGACATGAAGAGCATGTAGCATTGGTGTGGCGCAGGGGAAATGGGGTGTGTGCACTGATCTGCCGGATTGGGGTTTGCCAGACGTCAGGCGAAATTGACCTTTGCACCACCAATTGACCTAATTTGGAAAGCTGGACCTTCATGCAGATCGCAGCGAATGGCAGCTAGGAGCCCATTTTGCATAATGCCGCGGCCTGTGTGAATGTCGGTTATGTTCCAATAA
>CAZJAW010000243.1:0-4461 GCA_964544035.1 uncultured Rhodobacterales bacterium | reverse complement strand
CGCCGAAGGTGCTGGCATCGGAACAGGGTTGGCGCCGTAGTAATATTTGATGATCTCTTGCAGGACCATGGCCAGACCAAAAGTCACAAGGATCTGGTCAGCATGAGGGCGGCTGTAAAAGTGCTTAATCAGTCCGCGCTCCATGATGACACCGATCAGGATCATCACAGGAATCGCAAGAAGGATCGACAGCGGCACGGCCCAGTCTATGATGACATTGCCTGCGGCTTCTCCGAGCCAGTCGTGGATGTAGGGAACGTTCACCACCAGCGGATTGCCGAGGAAGTCGGTTTGTGTCTCGTCAATGACTTCGTGGCTGATCGAAATGATCCGGCTGAAGGTCACAGCACAAAAAGCGCCGATCATAAACAACGCGCCGTGGGCGAAGTTCACAACGCCCAATGTGCCGAAAATCAGCGTAAGTCCCAGCGCAATCAGCGCATAGGCCGAGCCCTTATCGAGCCCGTTGAGAATTTGCAGGATGATTGCGTCCATCGGTCTGACCTTTGGTTGGAACAATTAGAGCCTCACCAGCGCAAAAAACGCCGGGGCAGAGTAGGGTGGGCAAAATTGCCCACCCAATGGTTTCAGTGGCTTATACGCCTGCGTTGCACGCACCCAGTTCGCCGCCGAAGATGGACGCATCGTAAGTCACCTGGCTGACAGGCGTAACTTCTACGATTTCCAGAAGGTCGAACTCGGATGTTGGGTTTTCTTTACCCTTCACAACCAGAACGTCTTTGAAGCACTGGTGATCGTCGCCACGGTACAGCGTCTTGCCGTTGCCCATGCCGTCGAATTCGAAGTCCGAAAGCGCTTCGCCAACCGCGCATGGGTTGAACGAACCGGCACGTTGTACGGCGTCTGCATACAGCAGCGTTTGCACGTAGCATGTGTGCGCCGCCTGGCTGGGTGGGAAGCCATACTTGGTGCCGAAGGATTTAACGAACGCTTTTGAACCTTCGTCTTGCAGCGACCAGTGCCAGTTTGTGGAACCGAAGATGCCTTTAACGTTTGCGCCAGCACCTTTCGCCATCAGACGCGAGTACAGCGGAACAACGATTTCGAAGTTCTTGCCGTTAACTTCTTTGGCGCGCAGACCGAACTGAACCGCGTTGGTCAGCGAGTTCACCATGTTCCCGCCGTAGTGGTTCAGAACCAGAACGTCAGCACCGGACTGTAGGACAGGCGCGATGTAGGACGAGAAGTCAGTCTGTGTCAGAGGTGTTTTCACCGCCGCAACAGTTTCCCAGCCCACAGCTTCTGTGGATGTCCGTACCGCTTCTTCTGTGGTGTAACCCCAGTTGTAGTCGGCAGTCAGGTGATAGGCACGACGATCTGCACCATAGTTTGCTTCCAAGATCGGAGCCAGAGCAGCACCGGACATGTAAGAGTTAAAGAAGTGACGGAAGCCGTTGGCTTTCTTATCTTTACCCGTTGTGTCGTTGGAGTGCGTGAGGCCCGCCATGAAGATAACGCCGGCTTCTTGGCACAGGGCTTGCACAGCAACAGCAACACCCGAAGACGAACCACCTGTGATCATCACAGCGCCGTCTTTTTCGATCATCGAACGTGCAGAAGCGCGCGCGGCGTCAGATTTGGTTTGCGTGTCGCCTGTGACGTATTCGACTTTCTTGCCGTTGATGCCGTTGCCTTGCAGGGCTTTGGACGAGAAGGTGTTCATCAGGCCGCCGTCGCCGCCACCGTTCAGGTGCTCAACAGCAAGTTCATAGGCGCGCAGTTCGTCAGCACCTTCGTCGGCGTAGGGGCCAGACTGTGGCACGTTAAAGCCCAGTGTTACGGTCGAACCCGTCGGGTCATTGGTGAACGCAGCAGCAGATTGTGCTGTGAAAATAGTTGGTGCGGCCAAACCAGCACCGGCGAGCGTACCAGTTTTGATGAGACCACGACGTGTCAGATTCATCTTGGACATGAAAATCCTCCCTTTAGTTGAAATGCGCAGCCCTGCTCCTCAACAGGGCTGCACCACATCTTTTGATGCAAATTCTTTATGGCGGTAAGACTGAAAATTGCGCAATAAACCCCTTGTTTTTCACAGTTATTTTGTAAACATATCCACAAGCGTGTAGTGAATTTTGTAAATTTTCTTATGTTGCAGCGCAGAAACGCGTTGAAAAAGCTGACAAACAAGGAGGGGGAAAGCGATATGCGTGAAACTCTCACTGGCACACGAATACGAGAGCGGCGCGTGATGATTGGGGCCAAGCAATCCCAATTGGCGCGCCAAATTGGCATTTCCGCCTCTTACCTTAATCTGATCGAGCACAACCGGCGTAGAATCGGGGGAAAACTGCTGCTTGATATCGCGGCTGCACTTGGGGTTGAGGTCTCGGCTCTGACCGAAGGGGCAGAAGCCGCGCTGGTTGCGACGTTGCGCGAATTTGGTGCGGGCAACACGATGGCAGACGCTGATCTGGACAGCGCCGAAGATTTTGCAGGCCGCTTTCCGGCATGGGCCGAAGCCTCGGCGCGAGCCCATCGAAAATTGGCGGCCCTTGAAAACACAGTTGAAGTTCTAAGCGACCGCCTGGCGCACGACCCCGAACTTGCGGCATCCGTTCACGAGGTGTTGTCGACTGCCGCGGCCATTCGCGCGACGGCATCGATCCTTGCGCAAGACAAGGACCTTGCGCCGGAATGGCGCGACCGCTTTCATGCCAACATTGATGCGGACAGCCGCCGCCTTGCGGAAAGCTCGAAAACCCTAGTTGGCTTTTTGGATGCCGAAACCGGAGAAGCCGCTGTCACGGGCACGCCACAAGATGAAATCGATGCGTTTCTTGAGGCCAATGACTATGCGTTTGCAGCGCTTGAAGAGGGAAAGACAGAGGTCGCACCCTTGATTGAAGCGGCCCCGGAATTGTCCTCGGTCGCAGCGCACCACATTGCCAAGGGTGTGCTGGATCGCATCAAGGCCGATGCTATCCACGTGCCCTTATCTGATTTGCGCGCGGCTTTGGATGAAGCCGACCTTGACCCACTCGCGCTGGCAAAGCGCTTTCGTGTCAGTGTCCCGATGATACTGCGTCGTTTGGCGGCGGTGCCTGAACTTGGCCTGGGTTTGGTGGTGGCGGATCGCGCCGGAAGCTTGCTGTTTCGCAAAGGGGCCGAGGGGTTCTCGGTTCCGCGCTATGGGTCAGCTTGCCCGCTTTGGACCTTGTTTCAGGCGTTAGGATTGCCGGGGCAGGTGTTGCACCAACGTGTGCAGATGCCGGGGCGCGTCGCTGCTGTGTTTGATTGCTATGCCGCAACCGAAACAATGGGCCATTTTGCGTTGAATGCGCCACCCTTGGTGGAATCGACTATGTTGATCGTTCCATTGACGGAAGAGGACGCCTTGACGGTCACGAATCCTTTGACAGTTGGCCCGACTTGCCGCATTTGTTCAACTTCCGGTTGCGCTGCGCGGCGCGAACCTTCAATCCTCAGTGAGGGGTTTTGACAGGCCTCAAAAATAGGAACATAACTAATGTGCACCAATGATAAATGAATAATTGCGACGTTGGTGTGCTTAGGGGAGGAAGCCGCACTATGGGCAAGCATGTTCTGCTGGTCGAAGACGAGGTCAACATCATTGAGGCCTTGCGATTTTTGTTGGCCAGAGAAGGGTGGGATGTCGACACCCATTCTGATGGGGCGAATGCGATGGATGTCATCCGTGCAAAGCGTCCGGATTTGGTTGTTTTGGATCATATGTTGCCGGGCAAAAGTGGTTTGGACATTTTGACCGAACTGCGCGGCGACAGCGATTTTGCGGATTTGCCTGTGTTGATGTTGACGGCGCGTGGTCAGGCACGTGACCGCGAACAAGCTGAACGGGCGGGCGTCAGTCGCTTTATGACCAAGCCTTTTTCGAACACCGAAGTAGTCACCGCCGTGCGCGATCTGGTGCAATTGGCGCAATGAACGCGCAGGGGCCGCCTCCGGTATTTCTTGAGCGGCGCAGCTATAGGCGTCGTCGGATGCGGGACGCATTGCGGGTTTTACCTGTTGTTGGCGTGATGCTGTGGATGGTGCCGCTGTTTTGGCCGAAGATTTCGGATGGCCCAGACGCACCCACTGCGATGCCGATGTCGGATGCAATTGTCTATGTCTTTGTGATTTGGCTGTTCTTGATCGGTGCCGGGCTTGGGCTGTGGTGGGCGCTGCGGGGCGGCGATCAGGCCGGGGATGATGCCAGCGCGGGCGAGGACGGCTAGATGGCGTCCGTCAATCTTCTGGTTGCCGTCAGTTTGGCCTATGTCACGTTTCTTTTTGCCATCGCCTTTTTTGCGGAACGCGCGGCGGCGCGGGGTGGCGGCGGTTGGTTGCGCTCTCCGTTGGTTTATACGCTGTCGCTGTCGATCTATTGCACGGCTTGGACGTTTTACGGCACGGTTGGATATGCGGCGCGTTCGGGCATGGAGTTTGTCACGATTTACTTGGGCCCCAGCCTTGTTA
>CAZJAW010000242.1:0-4463 GCA_964544035.1 uncultured Rhodobacterales bacterium | reverse complement strand
GGGTTGGGCCGTATTACAAGCCCTATTCCTTTGGCAAAAGCGGGAAATGGCAGCTGTGAGCCCATGTTACCAATACTGCAAAGTCCTCTAATGTCTGCTATCAATCCGGATCAGCTACGGTGATGGAGTTTCGAAATGCTAAGAAAAATACTCCTTTGGGGACTAGCACTGGTGGCTTTGTTTTTCATCGGAAGTTACTTTCTTCTATTTCCGCCGCTCCCAATTCCGCCTGAGATTGCGAGACAACTTCCGGGTAACTTTGCCGAAGCTGACGAAGAGTTTGCTAGACGAGTATCAGCAACATTTCCCTTACCAATAACAGTGAGCGCGCTCACCACTCGTCTGAGCGCACAAGGGTTTAGCGTCAAAGTTGAAGCCAAAGTTGCAACTTTCAGCAAGAGCAAGTTTCCCTGTACCCTAAATTGGAGAATTCATTGGGAAGCAATCGACGGTACAGTCAGCGGGCTTACGTCCAAGTACGGAGCCGTATGCCTATAGTATTGTTTACGCCATTGACGAAAAGCAGCCGTTGGATCAGCCGGGGCAAGTTGGCATAAAGTCCGCACTGCCAACTTCCAGAGCTCTATTTGAACTACTGTTTGCTCAGACTCATTTCTGTGCAAACATCATCAATAGGGTACAGAACAAAATCCCGATCGCTTCGAATAACACGCAGCTGCTAGATTTCAGCGCGCTACATTCCTGCCCCTACCCCAATATGCCCCGATCAGGACTTTCGTTTGGGTGGTTGTTCGCCACCTTGGGCAGCAGCTGCCGCACGGCGGGCCCGGTTTTTCTTGCTGTTGTACTTGGCCGTCTTAGGTGCCCCGGATTTTGGCGCGCCGGTCGGTTTTCCCGGATGTGCCGATTTGTGACGTGGTTTTTTGGGCGTCGAGACGCTGCCATCCTTGACTGCCTTCTCCATGGTCGAAAGTGCTTTGGCGAATGGCTTTTTGCCTGACTTGTTCGCAGGTTTTGCGCCCGGCTTTGGCTTACGCGGTTTAGGCGTCGACGTGTCGTTCCAATCGATGGGTGCCGCATCGTTGCGTGGTTTTGGTTTGGGCGCTGAATCGCTGTCCCAAACCCGTTTCTTCGAAGCCTTCCCCGCTGGTTTAGGCGCATCACCATAGTCACGTTTCGGCCTGTCGTCATAGTTGCGCTTGGGCTTGTCGGAAAAGTCACGCTTGGATTTTCCGCCGTAATCGCGTTTCGGCTTGTCGCCATAATCGCGTTTGGGTCTGCCGCCTGGCCTGCCCTCAAATCGTGGCTTAGGTTGGTTGGCCGCATCAGGAATGCCATCAAGCTGGGTCATCGTGGCCCCACCCTCGATCTGCATGGCGTCGCCGATGTTTTGCAAGAAGCCTGCCACTGCTTCGGTTTTCAACTCCACATAGGACATGTCGTTCACGATGCGGATTGCACCGATGTCGTCCTTGGTGATGTCGCCCGCGTTGCACACGATGGGCAACAGACGGCGCACTTCGACGCCCTGATCGCGGCCACCAGTAACCGAGAACCAAGTGCTTGGCCCAAACGGAACGTGGACTTTTGGCGATTTGTCCTTGGCTCTTACATCCGAAAGATGTTCGGGCGAGGTATGTCGCTGTCCGTGGATACGCAGCAATGCGGCAGCCAACTGGTCAGCACTGAATTTGGCTGCCAGTTTGGCGACCATGTCGGCTTCGTTTTCAGCGATAGGATCAGTCCACATTGGGTCGTCCATCAGGCGGGCTTCGTCCTGAGCGCGAACGGCGTCAGCTGATGGGGCATCGACCCATTCGGCATCGACCTTGGCACCTTTCAGAATGCGCGACGCTTTGGAGCGGACTTTGGCTGTGACGATCAGCACGCTTGTGCCTTTGCGCCCAGCACGCCCTGTCCGGCCTGAGCGGTGCAAAAGCGTCTCATGATTAGAAGGCAGTTCGGCATGCACCACCAGATCGAGGTTGGGCAAATCGATCCCTCGTGCGGCCACATCCGTCGCCACACAGACCCGCGCGCGCCCGTCGCGCATGGCTTGCAACGCGTTGGTGCGTTCCGACTGCGTCAGCTCTCCCGACAGGGCAACAACCGGGAAGCCACGGTTGGACAAGCGCGTGGTAACACGGTTGACCATGGCGCGGGTATTGCAAAACACGATGGCATTAGGCGCTTCGTGATAACGCAGAATATTGATGATAGCGTTTTCGGCATCGTGGTTGGCGACACTCATCGCTTGGTAGGTAATGTCAGCGTGTTGCTTTTCGCCCGACGTCGTGGCGACGCGCACAGCGTCTTTTTGGTAGGTCTTGGCGAGCCGCGCGATTTGTGCAGGCACCGTGGCTGAAAACAATAGCGTGCGGCGACTGTCGGGGCATTCGCCAAGAATGAATTCAAGATCTTCGCGAAACCCAAGATCCAACATCTCGTCCGCTTCGTCCAGCACCACGCCGCGAATTTCGGACAGGTCGATGGAACTGCGCATAATGTGGTCACGCAGGCGGCCCGGTGTGGCGACGACAATATGCGCGCCACGTGCAAGGGCGCGCTTTTCGTCGCGCATGTCCATGCCGCCAACGCAAGACGCCATGACGACTCCCGTTTCGGCGTACAACCACGCCAATTCGCGCTTCACCTGCAACGCCAATTCACGCGTCGGCGCAATGACCAAAGCCAGCGGCGCGTCCGCCATATGAAACAAGTCTTCGTCGCCCAGCAACGTTGGCCCCATGGCCAGACCAAAGCCCACCGTTTTGCCTGACCCAGTTTGTGCAGAAACCAACAAATCCGAACCCACAAGATCAGGGTCCGTTACAGCCAATTGTACAGGGGTAAGGTCAGTATAGCCGCGTGCAGTCAGAGCGGTTTGGAGGGGCGTAATCACGGGTTCAGGTCCTAACAAATCGTGCAACTGGCCGATGCCGGTCACCAAGCCTGCGCGCCTATGCCCTTCTGCGGCCATTGTCGAGGGGATTTATCGGTCGTCCCCGCCTTCATCTTCGCCGTCGAGCATATCTTCTTCGAGTGACGCTTGTGCGGCGGCTGTGACGGCTTTGCGGTCTTCTTCGCTCAATTCTTCGGCCTTTTGGCCATCCGCGAGGCGCACTGTCACTTCGCGGTGGGCGAATTTAACGCCATTCGCTTCGAACAACTGACGGATTTCCTCATAGACCTTTTTGCGCACAAGCCACTGGTCACCCGGCTTTGTCATGAACTTGACGCGGATGATCATGGCGCTGTCCTGCATTTCGATGACGCCTTGGGATTTCAACGGTTGAATGAAGTTGTCGCCGATCACCGGATCGTCCAGCAACTGGACACCAAGTTTTTTGATCATCTTGCGTACGTGTTCGACATCTGTGTCGTAGGTCACACGCAGCGGCAGCTTCATGATGACCCAATCACGCGAATAATTGGTCAGCACCTGAATTTCACCAAAAGGCATGGTGTGCAACGCACCGAGGTGGTGGCGCAGTTGGAAAGACCGTACTGAGATTTTCTCCACTGTGCCTTTGACCCCGCCAACGTCGATGTATTCACCACGCCGGAAGGCATCATCGAACAGGAAAAACGCGCCCGAAAAGATGTCGCGCACAAGGCTTTGGCTGCCAAAGCCCACTGCGACACCAACAATACCAGCACCAGCAAACAGCGGGGCCACGTTCACGCCCATCTCCATCAAAGTGATCAGCGCAATGATCACCACGATGACAATCAGGATAAAGTTGCGAAACAGCGGTAGCAACGTCGCCAACCGCGAGGCACTTGTACCGCCGCCTTCGTCGCCCAACTCACCCTCTTCCATATCGCCTTGTTCATCGGCGATCTTCTGGTCGATCCAAATGCGGAACGCATAGTAAGAGATATTCCCCAGAAACAGGACAACCACCACGCTTAGAAACTGGTTGGCGAATGAATCGGCTACGATGCTGGAACCGGGGTTCCACATACTGACAAAAGCATAGGCCCCGGCGACAAAGGCAATGATCCCAGCCACACGTCGCGCCAGTGCTTGAAAAGAAGTCAGCCCCCCGCCTGCAGTCCTCAATTGTTCAAGATCAAGACCTTCTGAATTCTCGGCAATTTCGCGTTTGCGTTCTTCGATCTGGCGGGCGCGAAAAAAGCTTCGTTCGATCAAAAAGTTCAACACGCCATAGACCACGATGATCGTCGTCAAGATCACCCAGCCCCCCACCAGCAGCGGCAGTCCGCTCACGTCCCCCCAGAACCAGGTGATAGGTTTGATTGCTCCACGCAAACAGAAAGAACAGGATACTGATCGGGGCCCAACCCCGAGACAGGGTTTTCAATGCCCAACTGGCATGCGCAGCCGGCGCATCCGTCAGAATCGCTCTCGTCACACTGGCCTTGTTAAAAATCACCAGCGCGATGCTTTGCAGCATGACCACAAAAGAAAGTAGCGAAAACAAGAACACAAAGACATCCTGATTCAACCCAAACGAACGAATCCACATCCCGAACAA
>CAZJAW010000241.1:0-4469 GCA_964544035.1 uncultured Rhodobacterales bacterium | reverse complement strand
CGGCGACACCTCCGGCCTGAGTGACGGCTTTGGCTTGTGCTGCGGCTGCTTTTGCCCCCGGACCTGCGCACAAAAGCGCTGGGCGGGCTCTGTGGCTTAGCACATTGGATTCACCTGTAGGGCCGGGAAGGGGTACGCTTGAAATGGAACGTGGCTGCGCGTCTGGCAACTGCGGCAACGGGGCATCGATCTGCCATGTGTCGGTTGTTGGCGCGGCTTGTGGGCGGCGGAAACGTTGCACGTAGTCGGGTCCACCTGCTTTTGGCCCTGTTCCAGAAAGCCCCATTCCGCCAAAGGGTTGACTGCCAACGATCGCACCGATTTGGTTGCGGTTCACATAGATGTTGCCTGCAACAATGCGTTCCGACACATGCTGCACCCGGTCGTCGATGCGCGTTTGTAACCCGAACGTCAGCCCATAGCCTGTGGCGTTGATGTCGTCGATCACTTGGTCCAAAGCGTGCGATTTGAAGGTCGCAAGATGCAGCACAGGGCCAAAAATCTCCCGCTCCAGATCATCAATCCCGTTGATGCTGATCAAGGTTGGGGCAACAAACGTACCCGTGGTTGGGGTCTTGAGCCTGTGTAGAACGCGCCCTTCAGCTGTGGCGGCGGTGATATGTGCCTCAATCCCAGCGCGCGCAGTTTCATCGATCACCGGGCCAATGTCGTTGGCCAAAGTCCAAGGGTTGCCAAGGCTTAATGCATCCATCGCGCCGGTCAGCATTTCAGTAAACGCTGGTGCAATGTCGTCCTGCACGTAAAGGCAGCGTAGGGCCGAACAACGCTGCCCCGCCGATTGAAATGCACTTTCGATGATGGCGCGCACCGCTTGTTCAGGCAGGGCTGTGCTGTCCACGATCATCGCATTCAGCCCGCCAGTCTCTGCAATCAACGGAGTGCCCGGGGCGCAATGTTCAGCTAGGCTTGAGCGGATGCGTAACGCAGTGGCCGTTGAGCCGGTAAAGGCAACGCCATTGGCGCGCCCGTCTGACGTCAACGCCGCACCGACTTGCCCATCGCCGGGCAGCAGTTGCAAGGCTGTTATTGGTACACCTGCTTTGTGCAACATTGATACTGCCAGATGAGCAATCAAAGGCGTCTGGTCGGCAGGTTTTGCAATCACTGCATTGCCCGCAGCCAACGCCGCGGCAATCTGTCCGGAAAAGATTGCCAGCGGGAAGTTCCACGGCGAGATACACACAAGCGTACCGGCCGCAGCCGCTTCGTTGGTTTGCGTCGCGTAATAACGCAGGAAGTCCACCGCCTCGCGCAATTCGGCCACAGCGTCCATCTGCGTCTTGCCTGCTTCGCGCGACAAAATGGCAAATATCTCGCCAAAGCGCGCTTCAAAAAGATCGGCGGCCGCATTCAAAATGCGTGCCCGTTCAGTCGGGGACACAGCCCAAGCCTGGGCGTCATCGAAAGCTTTGCGCACAGCTTGAGGTGTCGCCTGCGTCGCCCGCCCAACAGTATCTGACGGATCTGCAGGGTTTGTGATGTCGCGGGCAGGGCCATCGCTGGGCGTCACAGTCAACGGATGCGCTGTCCATGTGTGGGTGGCAAAAGGCGCGCGCGCGATTTCGACTTGCGCCAGTGTGCCCACATTGTTGAGGTCAAAGCCTTGCGAATTGGGCCGTTCCGGCAGGAACAATTTTGGCCCGTCCGGGATCGTCACAGCTGCCTCTTGCAAGGCCTTAAACGGATCAGCGGCGACGGTTTCAGGGGGGACGTCTTCGTCCACAATCTGGTTTACAAAGCTGGAATTTGCTCCGTTTTCCAAAAGCCTACGCACCAAATAAGCCAGAAGATCTTTGTGTGCGCCGACGGGTGCATAGATACGACAACGGGTGCCACGCTCGCTCAGGACGATATCGTGCAAAGCTTCGCCCATGCCATGCAGGCGTTGGAACTCATACGGTCGCCCGTCTGCCATATGCAGAATTGCCGCCACCGTGTGCGCATTGTGTGTCGCAAATTGAGGGTAGATGCGGTCCGTCATGCCCAGCAATTTGCGCGCGTTGGAAATATAGGACACATCCGTCGCCGCCTTGCGGGTAAACACGGGAAAACCTGCAACCCCTTCAACTTGGGCGCGCTTGATTTCAGTGTCCCAATAGGCGCCTTTCACAAGACGCACCATTATACGTCGGTCATGGCGGCTCGCCATATCGTAAACGGCATCGATCACCGTGCTCGCGCGTGGCCCATAGGCTTGCACGACAATACCAAACCCGTCCCAACCTGAAAGGGCATCATCCCCAAGTACGGCGTCAATGACTTCTAGGGACAGTGACAGACGATCCGCTTCTTCGGCGTCAACATTCAACCCCATGCCTGCGGACTTCGCCAGCATCGCAAGAGAGCGCAGGCGTGGCACCAAATCGCGCAATACGCGCGCCTCTTGTGCGCGCTCATAGCGGGGGTGAAGCGCAGAGAGTTTGACGGAAATGCCGGGGTTTTCGCGGATGTCCTTGTGTGTACAGGCCCGCGCAATGGCTGAAATCGCGCGCGAATAAGATAGGTGATAGCGAAGCGCATCGGCTTCGGTCAGGGCCGCTTCGCCCAGCATATCGTAGGAATAGGTAAATCCCTTGGCCTCCATCCCAGAGGCGCGGTCCATAGCCGCTTCGATGTCTTCGCCCAGCACAAACTGGCGCCCCATTTCCTTCATCGCCCGGCTGACAGCCGCGCGGATCACGGGTTCGCCCATCCGTTTGATTACCCCTCGCAGATGCTTGATAGGGCCTGGTTGGTCGTCATCCAGCACGCGCCCGGTCAACATCAACGCCCATGTAGAGGCGTTTACCAACGAAGAGGTTGAGCGCCCAAAATGCGCGCCCCAGTCTGACGGTGCGATTTTGTCTTCGATCAAAGCATCAATCGTGTCGGCGTCTGGGACACGCAGCAATGCTTCGGCAAGACACATCAGCGCGATGCCTTCTTCGGAGGACAGGCCATATTCGGCCAGAAACACTTCCATCAATCCGGGTGCGGCTTGTGTACGGATCGCCGTCACCAAATTGGCTGCATCCGCGCTGATTGCTTCGCGGTCTTTAGCTGAAAGCCTCGCCGTCTTGATCAGCCCCTCAAGCACAGCGTCAGCGTCGCCGTACATGTTTGCATCGATGGCCATTGCCAAGTCAGTACTCGTGTCACGTGCCATTCTGGGTTCCTTTACCGTTTGACCTAATATAACAGGGTCGGATCAGACAATTTCACCAAATTTGATGTAAATGGCAGAACAAAATACTAAAATAATTCCGAGTGACCCTGCAAAAGGACTGTCTGGCCTCGACCGGTTCGATCAATCGATTCTCACGGCCTTAGCTGAAAACGGTCGAATGAGTATCACGGATCTGGCCGCACGCATTGGGCTTTCGAAATCTCCGACTCAAGCTCGCCTGCGCCGTCTGGAGAAGTCGGGCATCATCATGGGATACCGTGCTTTGTGATCCGATATCGCTCGGGTTGGACCATGTGGCCTTTGTAGAGGTGCGTCTCAGTGACACGCGAGAAACCGCGTTGCGCGCCTTCAATGCCGCTGTTCAAAATGTCCCTGAAATCGAACAAGCCCATATGATTGCAGGGAATTTCGACTACCTGCTTAAAGTACGCACGCGCGACATGGCGCAATATCGCTCCTTTTTAGGAGATGTTGTATCAGTCCTGCCGCATGTTGCCGCGACCTCGACATTTGTTGCTATGGAGGCGGTTAAAGAGGTTATGCTGCCGAGCATTGACTGAGCCACGCTTTTGTCTAACGACGGCTTCGTGACTTGACCTGCCGCAATGGCCACGCATCAATGTGGTTATGAAACCGTTTGTGATCCTTGCGTTCTTGTCCGCACCTGCATGGGCCGAAACTTGCCCGCCTGTGCCTGATACAAGTGCCGCGCTGTCAGCATTGATTGATCAGATTCGCGAAGCCAAAGATGAACGCGCGGCGCGGCCACTGTCGGATCAGATGTGGAAAATTTGGCTGAATGCGCCAGACGATGCTGCACAGCAGATGCTTGATGAAGGGTTGCGGCAGCGGAACAACTTTGATTTTTCCGGTGCTTTTGCAACTTTTGATCGATTGATCGAATACTGCCCGGATTATGCAGAAGGGTATAATCAACGTGCCTTTACCCATTTTTTAGCAGAGAACTTTCCGGCCGCATTAAAGGATCTGGACGTCGCCTTGCGCCTATCGCCTGATCATGTCGGCGCGCAATCTGGGCGCGCTTTGACCTTGATGAATGCCGGGCGTTTGGATGAAGCGCGCATACAAATGCAAGCGGCGCTCGACAACAATCCGTGGTTGTCGGAACGCGCTTTGATGGCAAAAGGTGCTTTGCTTGGTCCAAAGGGCGAAGATATCTAAACCCGGGCTTGAGAACTGCGTTCTGATTGCCTAACAAGGCGCAGCGCGGGCGTGATGGAATGGTAGACATACCAGACTTAAAATCTGGAGGGCGTATGCC
>CAZJAW010000240.1:0-4505 GCA_964544035.1 uncultured Rhodobacterales bacterium | reverse complement strand
GTCATCGCAGCGCTTGTCGGTGCCGTCATCGTGCTGCGTCCTGGCTTTCGCGAAGTTGAACCGGGCCATGTCGCAATGCTGTTTTGTGCTGTGACGTTTGCAGGCTCCTATCTGTTGGCCAAGATCATGGCGGATGAGGTGAAGCCCGCGGTGGTCGTCTTTATGCTGTCGATCTTTGTGACGATTGGACTTGCCCCCTTTGCACTGGCCAATTGGGTGGCGCCCAGTTGGGGTGACCTGGGCTTGCTGTTTCTGGTGGCCACCTTTGCCACCGCCGGACACTTCACGATGACCATGGCTTTTGCGGCTGCCCCTGTCACGGTCACACAGCCCATCACCTTCTTGCAATTGGTGTGGGCCGTCGCTCTGGGCGCATTGGTGTTCAGTGAACCTGTCGATATTTGGGTGATCCTAGGAGGCGGGCTGATCCTTGCCTCTGTCACCTTCATAACGTGGCGCGAAGCGGTGCTTAAACGTCGCCCAATTACCCCAACCGTCACTGAAACCAAGGTTTGACTTTTTTATTGATTGACGGATCAATAAAAATTCCTCACTTTCCGCGCAATGGTGAGCTGGGGAGCCGTAATGCCAAAATTGGGAATGGAACCGATCCGGCGTGCCGCATTGGTGCAGGCTGCAATCGCTGAAATCGGCGCGGCAGGGTCACTTGATGTCACTGTCGGGCAAATCGCCAAGCGGGCAGGCATGTCAACCGCCCTTGCGCACCACTATTTTGGCGGCAAGAACCAAATATTTCTGGCTGCCATGCGCCATATCCTGCGCGATTTCGGTGCAGAAGTGGTCGCCGCTCTGCGCGAAACCCGAACACCCCGAGCCCGCGCAGAGGCACTGATTGCCACAAGTTTCGCGCCGTCGTGTTTTGCGCCATCCACCGTAAGCGCGTGGACAACGCTCTATGCACGCGCGGCCACCCATCCCGAAACGCAGCGTCTGCTAGAGTTGTATCAGCGCCGTCTGCGCAGCAATCTAACCCATGCCTTGCGCCCTTTGTCGCGCGATCCACGCAATGATGCCGATATGTTGGGCGCATTGATCGATGGCCTTTACCTACGCGCAGCCTTGTCCGAAGATGGTAGCATTGATGCCGCCAAAGCCACAGCACAGCGCGCGCTCAACATCCTGACCGGAGGGGATGCATGAGCCGCCCCAACATCCTGATCTTTATGGTGGATCAATTGAACGGAACCCTATTTCCTGACGGCCCGGCGGATTGGTTGCATGCTCCCAACCTCAAAAAGCTTGCCGAACGGTCCACGCGGTTTGCCAATTGCTACACCGCCTCACCACTGTGCGCACCGGGACGCGCGGCGTTCATGTCAGGCCAGCTTCCAAGTGCGACGGGCGTATATGACAACGCGGCCGAATTTGCGTCTAGCATCCCGACCTATGCGCATCACTTGCGTCGCGCGGGCTATCAAACGTGTCTTGCGGGCAAGATGCACTTTGTCGGCCCCGACCAGATGCATGGTTTTGAAGAACGACTAACCACCGATATCTACCCCGCCGATTTCGGCTGGACACCCGACTATCGCAAGCCAGGCGAGCGGATCGAATGGTGGTATCACAACATGGGTTCGGTTACGGGCGCAGGCGTGGCTGAAATCTCTAATCAAATGGAATACGACGACGAAGTCGCCTATCACGCAACGCGCAAAATTTATGATCTGGCACGTGGGCACGATGCGCGCCCGTGGTGTCTGACAGTCAGTTTCACACACCCCCATGATCCCTACGTCGCGCGCAAAAAATATTGGGATCTCTACGCGGATTGTGCGCACTTGATGCCAGAGGTCGGCCCTATCCCTTATGAGGAGCAAGACCCTCATTCCCAGCGTATTCTTGATGCCAATGACCGCGACAACTTCAACATATCGGATGAAGATATCCGCCGATCCCGGCGCGCCTATTTCGCTAATATCTCGTACCTTGATGACAAAATCGGCGAGGTGATGGAGGCGCTAGAGGCAACAAACCAAGAGGCGATCATCCTCTTTGTGTCAGATCATGGTGACATGCTGGGCGAACGCGGGCTTTGGTTCAAAATGTCCTTCTTTGAAGGCGCGGCGCGGGTGCCGATGATGATCTGTGCGCCCGACATGCAAGCGGGTTTGATCAGCGATCCCGTCAGCAATATCGACGTCTGCCCGACACTTTGTGATCTGGCGGGTGTGGACATGTCCGAGGTCAGCCCATGGACCACAGGGCAGTCGCTGGTGCCACAAGGGCAGGGGGTCGCACGCACTGAACCCGTTGCCATGGAATACGCCGCCGAAGCCTCTTACGCGCCCTTGGTGTGCTTGCGCTATGGCAAATGGAAATACACCCGCTGCGCGCTCGACCCAGACCAACTTTTTGACGTTGAGGCCGACCCGCATGAACTTACCAACCTAGCCGAAGTGTCCGCCCATCAAGGCACGCGCAGCCAACTTCAAGCCAAATCAGAAGCCCGTTGGGACCTGAACCGTTTCGACGCAGAGGTGCGCGCCAGCCAAGCCCGCCGCTGGGTGGTTTACGAGGCGCTGCGACAGGGTGGGTATTACCCGTGGGATTACCAGCCGCTGCAAAAAGCGTCCGAACGCTACATGCGCAATCACATGGACCTCAACATCGTGGAAGAAAACCAACGCTTCCCACGGGGCGAATAACCCATTCATTGTTCTAAAATACTCCCGCCGGAGGCGAAAATGACCTATCCTACCCAACCCACAGCCAGCCATTTTATCAACGGTAAATATGTCGAAGATACAAACGGCACCCCGATCGACGTGATCTATCCCGCCACGGGAGAAAAGATCGCCCAAGTGCATGCCGCAACGCCTGCCATTATCGACGCTGCTTTATCAGCCGCCCGGGATGCTCAAGCAGCGTGGGCCGCGATGACAGGCACGGAACGGGGCCGCATTCTGCGTCGCGCGGCCGATCTCATGCGCGAGCGCAATCATGACTTGTCGGTGCTTGAAACCTTTGACACGGGCAAACCCTATCAGGAAACCTCTGTTGTTGATGCGACCAGCGGGGCGGATGCGTTGGAATACTTCGGCGGCATGGCGGCGACACTGACGGGTGAACATATCCAAATGGGCGAAGACTGGGTCTATACCCGCCGCGAAGCACTGGGTGTCTGTGTTGGGATCGGTGCGTGGAACTATCCAACGCAGATTGCCTGTTGGAAGGGCGCGCCTGCGCTGACCTGCGGCAACACGATGGTCTTTAAACCATCTGAAACCACGCCGCTTTGCGCGCTGAAGGTGGCCGAGATTTTGCATGAAGCGGGCGCACCTGCTGGTGTTTACAACGTGGTGCAAGGCATGGGCGAGGTCGGTGCGTCGTTGATCGGGGATGACCGCGTGGACAAGGTTTCGCTTACGGGCTCGGTGCCCACGGGGCGTAAGGTTTATGCCGCTGCTGCAGAGGGTATCAAACATGTGACGATGGAGTTGGGCGGCAAATCCCCTCTCATCATCTTTGACGATGCCGACTTGGAAAATGCGGTGTCTGGGGCAATCCTCGGGAATTTCTATTCTTCGGGGCAAGTCTGTTCCAACGGCACGCGGGTTTTTGTGCACAAGAACATCAAAGAGGCGTTCCTGAAACGTCTTTCCGAACGTTTGGCCACGGCGGTGATCGGTGACCCGCAAGACCCCGCAACCTCGTTTGGGCCTATGGTGTCAGAACGCCAACTTGGCATCGTTGAGGGGTATATCGCCAAAGCACAGGCCGAGGGAGCGCGTCTGGCCTATGGCGGAAATCGCATCAAAGGCGGCGGCTACTTCATTGAACCGACTGTATTTTCGGATGTCGCCGACGACATGTCCATCGCGCGCGAAGAGATTTTTGGCCCCGTCATGGCTGTGCTGGATTTTGAGGACGAAGCCGATGTGATGACGCGCGCCAACGCCACAGAATTTGGGCTGGCAGCAGGCGTGTTCACCCGCGATCTGTCGCGCGCGCACCGCGTGGCTGCCGGGTTCGAGGCAGGCACGTGTTTTATAAACAGCTACAATGATGCCCCAGTCGAGGCACCCTTTGGCGGTTCAAAACTGTCCGGTGTGGGACGCGAAAACTCCAAAGCAGCGATCGCGCATTACAGCCAGTTGAAGTCGGTATACGTGCGCATGGGTGATCTGGAGGCTCCGTTTTAGCATATGGAAGCAGATTATATCATCGTTGGTGCAGGCAGCGCAGGCTGCGCTGTTGCATATCGGTTGGCTGAGGCGGGTCAGTCTGTTTTGGTCATCGAACATGGCGGTACAGACGCAGGTCCGCTGATCCAGATGCCAGCAGCACTGTCTTATCCCATGAACATGAAGCGCTATGACTGGGGGTATCAAACCGAACCTGAGCCGCATTTGGATGGGCGCCGTTTGGCGTGCCCACGCGGCAAGGTCATCGGCGGATCTTCTTCGATCAATGGCATGGTCTATGTGCGCGGCCACGCGATGGATTATGACCATTGGGCCGAAGCGGGTGCGGATGGCTGGGCC
>CAZJAW010000239.1:0-4518 GCA_964544035.1 uncultured Rhodobacterales bacterium | reverse complement strand
TCGCAGCCCAACTCGATGCCTCAATGCCAAATGGCGCGACAGGCAAGACCTTGGTCGTCGCCTATGAGCCCATCTGGGCCATTGGCACGGGTCGTGTTCCGACGCTCGAACAAATCATTGAAACCCACGACATGATCCGCGCAGAACTTACAAAACGCTTTGGCGCGGAAGGCGACAAAATCCGCATCCTTTACGGCGGGTCAGTCAAAGCAAACAACGCCGCCGAAATCTTCACCGCTGAAAACGTGGACGGAGCACTTGTCGGCGGCGCATCCCTAAAAGCCGCTGACTTTCAACCCATCATTGACGCGCTGCAAGCCTCCTAATCCTCAGCTTCATCTTGCCAAATAAACTCCGGGGGGAGTCCGCAGGACGGGGGGCTGGCCCCCCATCCCCGCCCGCGGCACGCGCATTACCTTACGATGATTTCCGGCCCCATCATCAAAGTCGGCAACCAAGTCGAAATGACAGGCACATAGGTCACCAAAATCAGGAAGACGAACAATACGGCCGTAAATGGCAATGCTGCACGCACCACTGACATCATCGGCATGTTGGCCACACCTGATGTGACAAACAAATTCAGTCCCACAGGCGGCGTGATCATCCCGATTTCCATATTCACCACCATGATGATGCCCAAATGGATCGGATCAACACCCAACTCAATCGCAATGGGAAACACCAAAGGCGCGACAATGACCAACAAACCCGACGGCTCCATAAACTGACCACCGATCAACAAGATCACGTTGACGATGATCAAAAAACCGATAGGGCCAAAACCCGCATCCGTCATCACACCGACAATCTGCTGTGGGATTTGCTCGTCTGTCAAAACATGTTTTAAGATCAGCGCGTTGGCGATGATGAACATCAAGGTCACTGTCAATTTTCCCGCATCAAACAGCGCATTTTTGGTATCGCGGTGCACAAAGGCCGTGATCAGCGCCCAAGGCTTGGCCAGCAATGAATGGTTCGCCTGACCTTCAGGTGTCGAAAGCGGCCCCATGTCTCGATACACAAAGACCGAAATCAAGAACGCATAGATTGCCGCCACCGCCGCCGCTTCCGTTGGCGTAAAGATCCCGCCATAAATGCCGCCCAAGATGATCACGATCAGGAACAATCCGCCGGACGCGGCAAGGCCTGAGTGCCACACTTCGCCCCCCCCCAACCATTCGCCTTTGGGCAAATTGCGCACGCGCGCGATGACATAAATGGTGATCATCAGCATTGTGCCAGCAAGCAGACCCGGAATCACGCCCGCCAGAAACATGCGCCCAACCGACACGTCCGTAGCAGACGCATAGACAACCATCACAATGGACGGCGGGATCAAGATGCCCAAGGTGCCCGCATTGGCGATGACACCTGCGGCAAAGTCCTTGGAATACCCCACCTGCCGCATGCCTGCGATCACGATGGATCCGATGGCCACAACCGTCGCAGGGCTGCTGCCGGACAGGGCCGCAAACATCATACACGCCACAACGCCCGCAATGGCCAGACCTCCGGGAAAGTGACCCACAATAGCAATGGAAAACCGGATAATCCGTTTGGCCACCCCGCCAGTCGACATAAACGTCGAGGCAAGAATAAAGAATGGGATTGCCAGCAAGGTATAGTGCCCCGCCATCGCCTGAAACAACGTCTGCGCAATAGACGCCAACGACGTATCACCAAGCACAAGCAGAAACAGGATCGAAGACATGCCAAGGCTGACTGCGATCGGCACGCCAATCAGCATCAAGCCGACAACAAGAGCAAAAAGAATCGCAACTTCCATAACTTATGCGCCCTCGTTCATGTGTTTCACGGCTTCGACCTCTTCTTCAGCCTCGTGACTGACGATCAGGCTGGTCGCCTCTCCGGTCGCGATGCGTACAGTGGCTTGGATCACGCGAAACAGCAGCAACGCCATACCAAATGGCAATGCAACGTAAGGAATAAAACGGGGCAATTTTTCATAAGTCTCACCCTCGTTCATGATCGGTTCGATAAAGCGCAGCGATTCAAGCATCGGCACTTCCAGCACCTCGTACCACGCCTGATCGCGCGTTGGCGTAAAACCAGTGGGGAACCAGCGCCCAGAGGTGATGTCAAAACCTGCGAACGGCGCCCAATAATCCCACGCGCCCTTCATCAATAGCATCGCGTAAAATAGGAAAACGGCTGACGCAATCAGCGCCAACACCTTGCGCACACGCAGCGAAAACAAGTTGATAACGGCATCCACACCCAGATGCGCCGTCACCTTGACGGCATAGGATGCACCAAACAGCACAAGCCATGCGAATAGGAAACTTACGGCCTCCAGCCCCCACGAGAGACCCGTTTGAAAACCGTAGCGCAGCACCACATTGATAAATGTCAGAATAGTCATGGCAGCAAGGATAAGCGCGATGGCGCTTTCCTCGATCTCATTCACCACGCGGCCAAGGGTGGTTTTTGGCTGATAACTGGATGACATAGGGCTCCCCTCCCAATGCGACGTGCGTACCCGGCCCCCATAAGGGGGACCGGGGCATTTTTCAGATCAAAGAGTCGTTTAGAAGCCTGCGTTGATCGATTGGGCGGCGTCGATGTTGTCTTGACCCACGTCACCCACAAACTGTGTCCAAACTGGTTTCATCGCATCAACCCAAGCCTGACGCGTGTTGGCGTCCAGCTCGCGCACAACGCCGCCTGCATCAATGATCGACTGCCGCGCAGCCGCATTCACACTGGTGGACTCTGCATTGCGCGTGACAGTCACCTCTTCGAGGATCGTGCCCAATTGGTCGCGCACATCGCCGTCAAGGCTGTCCCACCAGTCAACAGACACAACGACCATATAGTCGATGATACCGTGGTTGGTTTCAGTCACGCCGTCCTGCACTTCAAAGAACTTCTGACCCCAAACGTTGGACCATGTGTTTTCTTGTCCGTCGACAACGCCAGTTTGCAACGCGCCATATACTTCCGAAAACGCCATCGGCTGAGGAGACACGCCAATGGCTTCCATTTGTGCCTTGATCACGTCGGACGGTTGTACGCGAAATTTCAGACCAGCCGCATCGGTCGGCAAGTTCAACGGTTTGTTGGCTGACATCTGCTTCATGCCGTTGTGCCAGAATTCCAGCCCCAGCAAACCGCGACGGCTCATCGAGGCCTTCATCGCTTCTCCAGTTTCGGATTTCTGGAACGCATCCACTGCATCGATGTTCTTGAACATGAAAGGCAAATCGAAGATGCGGAACACTTTGGTGAACTGTTCAAACTTGGACAAAGACGGCGCGGCCATTTGCACATCACCCTGCAACAGGGCCTCGAGCACTTGGTCATCGTTATAAAGCGTAGACTGCGGGAACACTTCGACGCAGGCTTTGCCATTCATTTCGTCGTTCACACGTTGCTGGAACAAGGATGCCGCGACCCCCTTGGGATGCTTGTCCGTGTTGGTGACGTGGCTGAACTTGATTACGACTTCGCCTGCATCACAAGCAGCGGCAACGGCGCCGGCGCTTACAGTCAGGGCCAATGCCGTTGCGGCAGCGGTCATGAGTTTCATCAGGGTCTCCTCCCAGAGAATTGTTTAAAATTGGCGCAGCTCTCCCAAGAGGTCTCTGCGCAGAGCTATAGTGTTCACCGAAGCGTGACGTCGCAAAAGCCTGTTTCTCGCTAACGGAATTTCCCGTGCGTTTGCAGATATTTAGCTCACATTACCTGCCTAGGCTCCAAGCCTGACAGAAAGCTCAGTGCGATGGGTCGCACACACAAACCCAAATGTGTGCGGAAAACCGCACATTTTAACGACGATAATCCTCTGCGCGAATCTGATACCGACTGAGTTTGTCGTAAAACGTTTTACGCGGCAGCTTGAGCGCGCGCGCAGCAGCACTGGCCTGCCCTCTTTGCCGCTCTAGCGCTGCGATCAGCAACGAACGTTCGACCCGCGCCATCTGTTCCGTCAGCCCAAGGTCCGATGGCGCGACACCATCTTCTGGCATTCCCAAGACAAACCGCATGGCCGCGCTCATCAATGCACGCGCGTTTCCGGGCCAGTCCTGTGCCATCAAATCCGCGATGTGATCAGCCCCGATTTCAGGGACATCCAGCCCAGCCTGTTCAGCGGCTTGGGCGGCATAGTGGCGAAACATTATCGGAATATCTTCGGGTCGTTCGCTCAGCGATGGGATGCGCACAGGCATCACTTCGAGGCGATAATATAGATCGCCATTCAACGCTCCATCTTCAACCGCCGCGCCCAGATTGCGGGTGCTGCCCACAAGCAACCGCGCATGCGCGCGTTCTTCCAACGCCTCAAGCAAAGTTAACTGGCTGGCCGCAGGTAGGTGCGAAACCTCGTCCAAAAACAGGCTCCCCCCAGCGGCGGCGTCCAGAGCGTCAGCCAAGTCCGTCGGCCCCAGATCAGCCGCAGCGCGCTTCACAAAAGGTGCTTTGGAACGCCGCGAACTGAGGTGCACAACTTCGGCCACTTTGGAAATGCCAGTGCCCGGTGCGCCAGTGATCAAC
>CAZJAW010000238.1:0-4552 GCA_964544035.1 uncultured Rhodobacterales bacterium | reverse complement strand
CCCTTCAACATGCACCGAAGCATACCGCCGTCCCGCCCTATTGATCCGAGCACGCGCGTATGCGTCGCGTGGCAGGCCAGAACGCAAGTAGTCGACTGAAAAATCCACTGTTTTGGGCAAGCGCGGCAACTGCGGCACATTTGCATCAAGTTCAAGCGCCCCGCTTTCGATATCTTCCCACAGATAGGACCAACTCAGCGACACAACGGCAGTCATTTCCAAAAAGGCCGCCGTCACACCGCCATGAAGGGCGGGCAACATCGGATTGCCAATCAGCTTGTCGTCATAAGGCAGGACGGCCGTCAGCTCGTCTCCGCGCCGATCAAAACGTACACCAAGGTATTGCATATAAGGAATGCCGCTAACCAAAGCAGTCAAAGCCGCATCCCGGCGCTGTTTCACAACTTGTACAGGCTCGGGCCGCTTCATTTTGCACCCTCCACCGTGAAAGCCCCCGTCGCCGTGGCCACCGGATTGTCCATATCTTCATCAAAGGCCGTGGCACGTACAAATGCAACCGAGCGTGTCACATGGTAACACGTGGCGCGGGTCATTATGGCCTGACCGGGGGTGGCTGCGCGCATATAGTCAATGCGCAGATCAAGGGTCGCCGTACCGCCCATATTGGCAGGATGGCACATCACTGCCGCCCCGCAACACGTATCCATCACCGCAGACACCGCCCCGCCGCTAATGACACCTGTCTCGGGATCACCAATCAGGCGTGGGTCAAATGGCATGGTGATCACAGCTTCTCCGTCGTTCATCTCGACCAGTTCCATGCCCAGATCGCGGGAATGGGGGATGGCTTCGATAAATTGTCTGGCAAACTTGAGTTTGTCGGTCATAGACTTTTGCACCTTGTCTCGCGTCGATCACTTTATGCGCCCGCGCCCACTATTGGGCAAGGCGACTGTTGCGCCATACCTTTTCACGTCGTAGAATTTTTTCCAGGGAGACAATCGATGGCAGACGACCGCTTTAGCTTTAAAGAGATGTGCGCAGAGTTCGACGTGACACCGCGCACCTTGCGCTACTACGAATACATCGAACTGTTGCAACCTGACCGTGAAGGACGCGCGCGCTTTTACGGGTCACGCGAACGAGCCCGGATGAAACTCATTCTGCGCGGGCGCAAGTTTGGCTTTCAACTCGAAGACATCCGCCAGTGGCTGCTTATCTACGAAAAGGAAGGCACCGAAGCGCAGATGCGTGCATGGGTCGAACTGGCCGATGGACAATTGGGCGAGCTCGACGAACAACGTAAGCATTTAGAAGAGGCACGCGTCGAACTTCAAGAGCTGCGCGACAACGTGGCCAAAACATTGGGTAGCTGACTGCGGCCCACTTTTCATAGACGCTGTGCTCAACAAAACCCGACTAAATCTGCCGCGAGTCGGGCATCAAACAGCCCAGTTATCAGCGCTAACCCTGCTTGACGTAGATCACGAACACGTCAAGCCGAAAAGTGACGTAACGTACAACTTACGTCAACGTCAAAGTCCGGTTGCATCGCTTCTGCCTCTGGCCCATGTGTCTGGGGTAACAGGACATGCGAGTGATCCAATGACCGAAAAAACCATGACTATCCGCGAAATGTGCGATGCTTTCGACGTCACCCCACGGACGTTGCGTTTTTACGAGGCCAAAGAGCTTTTGTTCCCGCAACGCGATGGGCAAAAGCGTCTGTTCAACAAACGCGACCGTGCCCGGCTCAAGCTGATTTTACGTGGCAAGCGTTTTGGCTTTAGCCTTGAAGAAATCCGTCAGCTTCTCGACCTTTATGACATGGGCGACCAGCAACAAACGCAACTGGCGCGCACCTATGCAATTGCGCAGGACCGTCTGAACGACCTGATCGCCCAACGTGACGAGTTGAACGACGCCATCTCTGACTTAGAAAGCCAATTGAAGTGGGGCGAGAAAATGCTCTCTTCCATGAACGTCACAAAAAACGCCGCAGAATAGTGCAGCAATGGATACCTCAAAAAATCCACGAAACAGCGGCGAAACAATATAAAACACTGGCAGCTGCTACAGCGCCACAGCATCTAAAGGGAGAGAGAGATGCCTAGCTACACCCCCCCGACCAAAGACATGCAATTCATTTTGCATGATGTGCTGAACGTCACAGGTTCGGATATCCCCGGCTACGATGAACTCGAATCCGACTTCACATCAGCCATTCTCGAAGAGGCCGGCAAACTGACCTCGGGCGTGCTGGCCCCATTGAATGTGGTGGGTGATACGGAAGGCTGTCGCCTTGAAAACGGTGTCGTTTACACGCCTGAAGGTTTCAAAGAAGCGTTTGAGCAAGTCAAAGAAGGCGGCTGGCCCGGCCTTGATATGCCGGAAGAGTTCGGCGGGCAGAACATGCCCTACGTTATCGGCACTGCAGTGGGTGAAATGTTCTCGTCCTCCAACATGGCGTTCACGATGTATCACGGCCTCACGCATGGCGCGGCCTCTGCTATTCTGGCCCACGCCAGCCAAGAGCTGAAAGACATCTATCTACCCAAAATGATCAGCTGCGAGTGGACAGGGACTATGAACCTGACCGAACCGCATTGCGGCACAGACTTGGGTCTGATGCGCACCAAAGCGGCCCCGCAAGACGACGGCAGTTTCAAAATCTCTGGTCAGAAAATCTTTATCTCGGCCGGTGAACACGACATGGCCGAAAACATCATTCACCTCGTGCTGGCCAAAATCGAAGGCGGCCCTGAAGGCATCAAAGGAGTGTCGCTCTTCATTGTTCCCAAAATACTCGTGAACGACGATGGCACACTCGGTAAACGCAATGGTGTATCCGTCGGTAGCATCGAAGAAAAAATGGGCATCCACGGCAACTCGACCTGCGTAATGAACTATGATGACGCCGTCGGATATTTGGTGGGCGAAGAACACAAAGGCATGCGCGCCATGTTCACCATGATGAACGAAGCGCGTATTGGCGTCGGTATGCAAGGGCTGTCACAGGCCGAAGTCGCGTACCAAAATGCTTTGATTTACGCCAAAGACCGCTTGCAAGGGCGCGACGTGACGGGCGCTAAAAACCCTGACGGTCCAGCCGATCCGCTGATCGTGCACCCTGACATTCGCCGCTCGCTGATGGATCAAAAGTCATTTGCAGAAGGCGGCCGTGCGTTTTGCCTGTGGGCCGCCAGCATGATCGACGCTGCACACCGCGCAGATGACAAGGATGCAGACGGCATGGTGTCGCTGCTGACCCCCATCATCAAAGGGTTCCTGACCGATCAGGGCTATGACATGACAATCAAGGCCCAACAGATTTACGGCGGGCACGGCTACATCGAAGAATGGGGCATGTCGCAATACACCCGCGATGCGCGGATCGCGATGATCTATGAGGGCGCAAACGGTGTGCAAGCGCTCGACCTTGTGGGGCGTAAGCTTGCCCAAGACGGCGGCAAGCACGTGATGGCATTCTTTGAGATGGTCAAATCCTTCATCAAGGACAATGCCGGACAGGACGAAGCCTATGACAAAGAGTTCCTTGAACCACTCAAGGCGGCGTCTAAAGACCTCCAAGCTGCGGGTATGTATTTTATGCAAAACGGCAT
Organism: uncultured Rhodobacterales bacterium; assembly: GCA_964544035.1. Taxonomy (GTDB): domain Bacteria; phylum Pseudomonadota; class Alphaproteobacteria; order Rhodobacterales; family Rhodobacteraceae; genus Tateyamaria. The sequence goes on along the minus strand of CAZJAW010000238.1, from coordinate 968 downwards.
GTCGAACCCGAACCATGCGCTCAGCGGGTCATATGATTTTATGCATATGTTCGGCCATGTCTGCATCGGATTGATGTGGGCGCGCATGGGCAAAGCAGCCCGAGACGCGCTTGCAGGTGGCACGTCAGATACTGAGTTCTTTGAGACAAAGCTGGCAACAGGGCGCTATTATATGGCGCGCCAATTGCCTGCGACCGCTCTGCATCTGACCCGGATTCAATCCGGAGGCGACACAGTTATGGCACTTGAGGCTGCAAACTTCTAAACAAGTGGGGCGGGGTAAACCCCGCCTTACTGCTCTGGAGTGCAATATGCCCAAACGTTTCCGCCTGACCCGTCGATTTCCTGTCGCCATGACCGAAGACGGCTATCGCCGTCTAAAGCGGTTCGCCAGCGAAGCAGGTCTGGACGAAGGAGAGGCCCTTTCTTTCCTGTTCGAGAACTTCGAAAGTGTGACCAACGCCGAAAACCTCACAGCTCGCATGCGCTTGTTCAACGCAGAGCTTGAGGACCGCAAAAGGTGAAGACGTTGATATCCACGTTGACCAAAGTTCTGTGCGCGCTCGCCCTCTCGGCTAACGTCGCGATAGCTGCGCCACTGACAGCCGACGACCAGACAGCACTTACGGCACGCATCGACAGCTTCCGGCAAACGTTCGAAAGCGGGGATTTGTCCAAAATCGGCGACGTGATACCGCCAAAAATCCTGGCGGTGATGGCCGAACAGTTCGGTATGCCCGCGCCCGAGTTGCTAGATGCAATGAGCGCCGCCATGGAACACGCGATGCAAAACGTCACGATCGACGGGTATTCAATGGACCAGGGTGCAGCGGCCTCGGCAGAGACCACATCGGGGCGCACATACCTGCTGATACCAACTCAAACTTTGATGACTGTGGACGGCGCAACACAGATCGAATCCAACACTCAAACACTGGCGTTTGCCGATGAGGGCGCTTGGTATCTTT
>CAZJAW010000237.1:0-4595 GCA_964544035.1 uncultured Rhodobacterales bacterium | reverse complement strand
GGTCGTACATGTCGTTGCGAAAGGTGTGGCTGCCTTTGTCAAAGATCACGGCCACATGTGTGGGTGCATCCGGCCCGTGGTTTCCTTCGACATAACGCTGCAGCATGTTGCAAAAGCCCGATACAGCCCCGATGGGCAGCCCATCGGATTTGCGCGTGAGCGGCAGAAGGGCATGGTAGGCGCGAAAGATAAAAGCCGAGCCGTCGATCAAATGGAGGTGACACCCTTTGCCGAATCGTGTTTCGCTCATGCCGTGAATCCTTGTCTTGCCGTGGAGTACCCGATGTTACGGATAGCAGCCCTGAGCCTAATTGCCAGCCTCTGTGGGCCTGCATCTGCGTCAAACCTATGCACTTTGGACAATAATTTCTGCGTACCCTTTGTTGGATGCGCTGCGGACGGAGCCACATTTTACGTCGGTCGCACTTTTGGCCGCGAGGCTGGCCCGCTAGAGGCGACAGCACATGACGGGACGGTGTGTCGCGGTACTTGGCAACGCACCACGTTAGGGGCCGGTCGGGCCACATTTACCTGTTCAGATGGCGTTAGTGGACGGGCGAGGTATACCTACTTTCACCGTCAATCCGGCACGGCGACTGGTCGCGGCAGGACCAAGGCAGGGGATCGATTGCGATTTTGGGCGGGCCATCGCGTGCAGGAATATGTACTAAGCGGGGCTGAAGCCAACCACGAGATGATCGATTGTGTCGGCCGGGCCTTGCAATCACTTAAGTGACTTTTCGCGGCGTGCTTGAACGCAATGCTTAACTTAGTCGTTTAAGCCGCGTCTTCGCTGAGTACATATTTGCAGTCGCAATAGGGGCATTCGACCCAGCCGATATCCTCGGGGATTTGCAACCAAACGCGCGGATGACCCAATGGTCCTTCACCGCCGTCACAGGCCACACGCGTGGTGTCGACAGTCTTGGTCTCTGGGGCGTCGATGGTCATGAGTAATGTCCTTGGATTTGGCGCGAATGCAGGTGTGTTTATGCGCCAAGGGACGACGCCAGACAAGACCCTACGCGCTGCGATCCACCCTTGCTTGATAGCAATTGTTGCGCGCCGAACGCACATGGATATAGCTGACGTCCTGATTTGCAAAAATGGCTGCAAATCTTGTCTCAAGTTCCTCAGTGGGCGCGACGACCCCTGTGCCATACACAATGCGATCCTGCGCTGAATAGCCTTTGATCAGATAGTCGGGGGATGTGGTCAAAACTTCGGGCAGATCTGTGCCACCACCGCGCTTACAACTTTGTTCACACAAAAATATTGGTCCGACTTCGGTGTAGGGGTGCGTCCCCTCAAATGGTTTGTGGGCAAGGATCAACATCGTTGCACCTTTTGGAATGTTGCACAGGCAATGACGACAGGGATTGGCCACCCCATCACTTACTGCGCGTTCGGGCGAGTTGCCAAACGCATCCAAGCCACCAGCGCGGTAGCCATCGACAACATCAGTGGGAAGGGCAGAAAATTCGAACATATCGGGTCTCCTTTGTGTTTTGATAACCCCGACTTGACTGCCCAAGCGACCCGAATGATGCGCAACCCGCGCCTGTTGTAGTCCAATGAAGACTCAAGAGAGAGCGGTGTCTTTCTACATCTTCAAATGAGAACAAAACAAGAATACAATGCTCTTCTGTTTTAACCCGAATCTGCAAATATGTTTATCGAGCTCTCGGCCACGTCAAATTTCACCTTCCTCACCGGGGCGTCCCACCCCGAGGAATACATGTCCCGTGCTGCTCTGCTGGGGATGGATGCGCTGGCTGTCGCAGACGACAATTCAGTCGCTGGCATCGTGCGGGCACATACGATGGGCAAAACCATTGCACGCAGCGTGCGCGAACGCAGCACCTTTGACGCAAGTACCGGCTTGATCGGCCCACCACGGCCAAATCACATTGTCCCAGCGCCAAGTGCTGCAATAACCACAACCCCGCGCCTGATCCCGGCAGCGCGGCTGATATTCACCGATGCACCACCCATCACGGTGCTACCACGTGACCGGCAAGGGTGGCGCAGTCTTTGCCGGATCATCTCACGCGGACGGCTGCGCGCTGCGAAAGGGAACTGTGATCTTCAACTCAACGACCTTGAGGATTTTGCAGATGGTCTCCACCTGCTGCTGTGGCCACAAGCGCAAAGGGTAGAGGGCGGCGCGATCCCGTGGGTGCAAACAGCGGGGCGGTTGATGCGCCGCTTTGGCGGGAACATCCATGTGCTGATGGTGCCGCATTATGATGGCAGCGACCGTGCCCGCTTTGACAATATCGCAGCGCAAGCACAGGCGTTGGAGTTGCCGACGCTCGCTTCTGGTGCGCCGCGTATGCATCACGGTGCACGGCGTAAGCTGGCAGATGTGTTAAGCGCTGTGCGCCTTAAAACCCGCGTGGATGTGCTTGGGCGCAATGCGTTGGCCAATGGCGAGGGGCGGTTACGCAGCGCGGATGACATGCGGCGTATCTTTGCAGGGCACGAAGGAGCTGTGGAACGCACGGTCGAACTGGCGCAACGCCTTACCTTTTCGCTTGATGAGCTACGTTATGAATACCCGTCTGAAATCACCAACAACGAAACGCCAACGCAACGGCTGGAACGGCTGGCCTATGAGGGGCTCAAATGGCGCTATCCCGCAGGTGCCCCGGAAAAGGCACAGCGCCTTTTGTGCCATGAGCTCACCTTGATTGGTAAGCTGAAATACGAACCCTATTTCCTTACTGTGCGCGACATCGTCCACTTTGCACGCTCGCGTAACATCCTATGTCAGGGGCGCGGATCGGCGGCCAATTCGGTGGTGTGCTACTGCCTTGGCGTCACTTCTGTTTCGCCTGAAATGGGTACAATGGTGTTTGAACGTTTTGTGTCCGAAGCACGCGACGAGCCCCCTGATATTGACGTTGATTTCGAACATGAACGGCGCGAAGAGGTCATCCAACACATCTATGAAACCTATGGCCGCCACCGTGCGGGTCTGTGTGCCACGGTTGTGCATTACCGGGGCAAACGCGCCATTCGCGAAGTGGGCCGTGCCATGGGGTTGAGCGAGGACACGATTTCGGCGTTGTCTTCCCAACTTTGGGGTTTCTTTTCCACCAAGGGGATAGAGGCCGCGCGGATGGCTGAAATCGGTCTCGATTTTAATGATAAGCGACTGCGCCAAACGATTGAGCTTGTCTATGAGATCAACGGCTTTCCGCGGCATTTATCCCAACATGTGGGTGGGTTCATCATCACCGAGGGGCGGTTGGATGAACTCGTACCCATCGAAAATGCTACGATGGAAGACCGCACCGTTATTTGCTGGGACAAGGATGATATCGACAGCCTTGGCATTCTGAAAATCGATGTCCTCAGCCTTGGGATGCTGACTTGCATCCGCAAGGCATTTGATTTGTTAAAAATGCATCATCAGCGCGACTATACCCTTGCTACGCTGCCCCCCGAAGACCCGCGCGTTTATGACATGCTATGCGCTGCCGACAGTGTGGGCGTGTTTCAGGTGGAATCCCGCGCGCAGATGAATTTCCTGCCCCGCATGCGCCCGCGCAATTTCTATGATCTGGTGATCGAGGTCGCGATCATCCGGCCCGGCCCTATTCAGGGCGATATGGTGCATCCCTATATCCGGCGCAGGAACGGAGAAGAGGAAGTCAGCTTTCCCTCTGATGAACTTGGGGCCGTTTTGGGAAAAACGCTGGGCGTGCCGTTGTTTCAGGAACAGGCCATGCAGATTGCCATCGTAGGGGCGGGCTTTACCCCTGATCAGGCAGACCGGCTGCGCCGTTCGCTTGCAACGTTTAAAAAGCACGGCAGTGTCAGTGAATTCCGTGCGCTGTTTCTGCGAGGCATGCGCAAAAAAGGCTATGACGACGATTTTGCTGAGCGCTGTTTTTCGCAGATCGAAGGCTTTGGCTCGTATGGTTTCCCCGAAAGCCACGCTGCGTCCTTTGCCTTGTTGGTCTATGCCTCGAGTTGGATCAAATGCCACCATCCAGGCATCTTTGCTTGTGCTTTGCTCAATTCCCAACCGATGGGTTTTTACGCCCCTGCGCAGATCGTGCGGGATGCGCGCGAACATGGGGTCACGGTGCGCCCGATCTGCATCAATTCCAGCTTCTGGGACAATGTGATGGAACCGGATGGGCAAGGTGGGCTGGCGCTGCGGCTGGGGTTTCGTCAGATCAAGGGACTAAGCGAGGAAGACGCCACATGGATCACCGCAGCGCGCGGGAACGGATACCAATCGGTGCGCGACGTGTGGCGCCGAGCTGGGTTGGGGTCGGCAGTTCTGGTGCGGTTGGCCGAGGCGGATGCCTTTGGCGGCATCGACACTAATCGCCGCACCGCACTGTGGGAGGCCAAAGCATTGGCCCCCGGCCCTGTTTTGCCGTTGTTTGCCCGTGATATTGATGGCGAGGTGGTAGATGAACCCGCCGCCTTGTTGCCAAAGATGACTTTGGGCGAAGAAGTGGTAGAGGATTATGTATCCACCCGTCTGACGCTACGCGCGCATCCTGTGGCGTTATTGCGCCATGTTCTGACGCCATAGGCCACCCCATTTCCCGCGCCAAAAAACAACGGGACAC
>CAZJAW010000236.1:0-4616 GCA_964544035.1 uncultured Rhodobacterales bacterium | reverse complement strand
ATGCGATGGTGCAGCAAACGGGCTTGCCCGGTGCTGTCTGCCAAATTCTCGCGCGTATGGGTGTCGCGCCCGAGGGGGCCGACGCCTATTTGGCACCCACACTGCGCGATCTGATGCCTGACCCGCGATCTTTGCGGGATATGGAACGCGCGGCGGCGCGGGTTCTAACAGCTGTAACGCGGCGCGAACGCATCGCGATTTTTGCTGACTACGATGTGGACGGCGGCAGTTCTGCCGCTCTGCTCCTGACATGGTTGCGCGCGCTTGGGAGACAAGCGACCCTCTATGTGCCGGACCGCATTGACGAAGGCTATGGCCCCAATGACGCTGCTATGGCAGACCTTGCCGCGCGCCACGATCTGATTATCTGCGTGGATTGTGGCACACTTTCACACGGTCCCATCGCGGCAGCTAAGGGTGCAGACGTCGTCGTTCTGGATCACCATTTGGGCGGTGAAACGCTGCCCGAAGCCCATAGCATCGTGAACCCCAACCGGCAGGATGAGGATGGCGCCTTGGCGCACCTTTGCGCCGCTGCGGTGGTGTTCTTGCTATTGGTCGAGGCCGGGCGGCAAATGCGCGAAGCAGGCAGCAAGGGTCCGGACTTGATGGCGTTGCTGGACCTTGTTGGGCTCGCCACAGTGGCCGATGTTGCCCCACTGACCGGCGTAAACCGCGCCTTTGTGCGCCAAGGGCTGACAGTGATGGCACGGCGCGACCGGGTGGGCCTTGTCGCTCTTGCAGATGTGGCGGGCATGGACACGGCTCCTACGCCATATCACCTTGGCTACCTGCTGGGGCCGCGCATTAACGCAGGCGGGCGCATCGGACAGGCTGACCTTGGCGCTCGATTGCTCAGCACCGAAGATCCGCACGAGGCAGCCGCCTTGGCCGAACGACTGAACACTTTGAACGCAGACCGGCGCGACATCGAGGCAAGCGTGCGCGCCGAAGCACTCACGCAAGCCGAAGAGCGCGGCACCGAAGGTGCGCTGGCATGGGCGGCGGGGCCCGGCTGGCACCCCGGCGTCGTTGGGATCGTGGCCTCACGACTGAAAGAAGCCACCAACCGCCCCTCAATTGTCATCGGGATTGAGGACGGTCTCGGAAAAGGGTCCGGTCGCTCTGTCTCGGGTATTGACCTTGGCGCACCGATCCAACGGCTTGCCGCCGAGGGGTTGCTGGTCAAAGGCGGCGGGCACAAAATGGCAGCCGGGCTAACGGTCAAAGAGGACAAGATCGAAGCCGCGATGACCCGCTTGTCAGAGCTGCTGGCCAAGCAAGGTGCTGATGCATTGGGGCCTGCTGATCTGAGATTGGATGGATCCTTGATGCCCGCGGCCGCCACAATCGAGTTGCTTGAACAAATCGACGCGGCAGGCCCGTTTGGCGCAGGCGCCCCTGCCCCGCGCTATGCCTTTGCTGGCATGCGCATCCTGCATGCGAAACGGGTTGGGGAAACACACCTCAAGGTCAGCTTCGGAGAAGCAGGCGGCGCGCGAATGGACGCCATCGCCTTTGGCGCATTTGACGGGCCACTTGGCCCGGCACTGCTGGATCATGCGGGCGCGTCCTTTCATCTTGCCGGGCGACTTGACCTGAACACATTTCGCGGACGACAGAGCGTGCAGTTGCGCCTAGAAGACGCCGCCCCGGCCTGAATTGCATTTAAGCCAACAAACTCAAAAAAAGGTGTGATTTTAGGCTTGCGCCGGAAACCCCGATTGCCTAAAGACCGCACACAGTTTGTGTCCCGTTCGTCTATCGGTTAGGACGTCAGGTTTTCAACCTGAAAAGAGGGGTTCGATTCCCCTACGGGATGCCACTGCATCTTAAGCACACAAATACACTGCCTTTTCAAAATCGCCGCTCAGTGCTGGGTTCGATCTTGGGGGCACAGGTCGCGCGTCCAAACAACTGATCACCGAACAAAGCGCAGGCCAGCTTGGCATATGAAAGTCACGGTTCCTACCGACATTCCAAACGTTTCTGGTGGGTAAGAACCCACAAGAAGCCACGCAAAATTTCTAAAAAACGGGTTGGCGAAAACCCTGCCTACCCCCCCATCATCACGTTTAAAGCATAGCTAACCGCAAAATGGGTAAATCTAGAGCGCCCGCCCTGAAACATGAATCGCCAATACCCTGCCATGCTACGCATTCTCGGGACATTGGCGATATACGGTGTTTCAAGTTAAAGGCCGGACGCTTTAATCGCCCGAGCGCCCCACAGGCGCCATCAAGTTCTTTGCCGCTTTGCGCAAAGAAGGGTCATACATCGTCAAGGTCGCGCGCCCCCGATGCTTGGATGCATAAAGGGCAACATCTGCATCATCCATAATCTCGGCAATGGTAGTCTCAGCACCGGGTTCATAAAGTGCGACACCAATACTCGCTGAAATTTTGCAAACTTCGCCCTGAAATGGGATGGGACGAGACAGGTTATCAATGATCCGGTGGCCAATCCGCTCCAGCGTTGCCGCTCCCTTGGCGTAGGGCAGTATAACCACAAATTCATCGCCCCCCACCCGCGCAACCGTATCGCTTTCGCGCGTTTCCTCGACCATAATGCGCGCGACCGTCTGCAGGACATGATCGCCTGCTGCGTGACCCAGATTATCATTGACCGCCTTGAACCAATCCAGATCCACCTGCATCAGACCAAAGCGTGTGCCCCACTCGATATGGCGCGCAAGCACATGGTTCATAGCTCGGCGGTTTTTCAGACCTGTGAGCGTGTCGGTAAATGCTTGTTCTTCAGCTGCAATCATCGCGCCTTGTAGGCGCTGATTCAACTTGCGCGACGCATCCATGGCCGCAGACTTTGCTTCAACCAGATAGAGCATTTCGACAGTTAAGTCGGTGGCGGCAAAATCTGCACTGGTCAGCGCATATTCCGATACAGCGTCCACAACCGATATCCCGAAAGACAGATTAACGATACTTAGCCCATTCTGGGGCGCAGGAACCAACACGCCTTTGATTTCCGTCTTTGGCTCATCGCGCAACTGCAAGTGCAACTTCACACCAGACGCGGAGCGCAACTCTTGCATTGTCTTAATTGTTCTGGGCCGTTTGAGATCAAACACCTCCAAAAACCGCCGCCCGACCAAAGGAGTGTCTGGGCGCAATTTCTGAACAGTCGGCCCCGCATGCACCACATGCCCAGTGTCCGACAACAAAACATGCATGGGGCATAGCGCATCAAGCACTTTCGCAAGTTGCGACATGTCGCTCATGACGCACGCGCACCAAGTTCAAAAGACCGGCCCTCTGCAAATTCAGTTTCAATCAGCGTGATTGAAATGGATTCGATCCCTTCGCCGCCGCCAATGTGTTCCAGCACAGCCAACGCGCCGTAATCATCCGCCATCGCCCGCAAAACACCCATCATAACATGACCATAACCCGAAATCGGGCTTTCACAGACCAGATTGAAATGCCCCGGCCCATGTTCACGCAATTCAATTCCAGGCAAAGTCAGATCGGACACCGCAAGGCGCGCACGATCCGGCAAATCATCAAGCGATTGCAAGAATTCGACAAAGGTCACGCCACCAAAACGCAGCAAACGACGCAGGTTTTCGACATTTACGTGTGACACCAGATAAGTTCCGATGTCCTCCATCACGTCATCGCGGGGCCGCTTCAACACATAACTGACGGCGTCTAACAAATTTGGTGTCAAATCATCACTATAGACCAACATCGATTCAAATTCGACGAAGCCCAAGTCGGCAACACGCGTTGCTTCGACCCATTTGTCAGTCCCGTAACTGTCGGTCACAAAGCACTGTATCGCCCGATTTATCAGACCATGCATGACGGTTTCATCCTAAATTCACACCGACCGTTGTGCACGACCACGGTTAAACAATCCGCTAACAGATAAAATTCGACCCTTTTTAATTGCTCTAGTTAATTCAAAAGTCAGTTGGCGCCCCACCTTCTGATTTCCGGCGCGCGACAAAATCCGCCAATTCCTCGCGAATTGCGTCCTCTATCGCTGGCGCCTCAAAATTGGCGATAATGTTCTTAAACATCGCATGTGCGCGATCCGGCGTCCAAACAGCCCCAGCCGCTTCCCAACCTTCGAAGTTTTTCCAATCACTCAAGAAAGGTTGATAAAACGCCGTCGTATAGCGTTCCTGCGTGTGTTCGATGCCAAAAAAATGTCCGGCGTTGCCTACTGATTTGATCGCATCGAGTGCGATATCGTCAGGTCCTGTCGCAGTTAAGCTCGGGTCCATATATCGCTGAATTTGCTGTAAAATCTCGCAATCCATTATGAATTTCTCAGGTGACGCAATCAGGCCCCCTTCAAGCCAGCCGGCGGCGTGGTAGACCATATTGGTACCAGACTGAACCGCCGCCCAAAGGCTGTTCGAGGTTTCCCACATCGCTTGACCGTCCGGCACATTGGCCGCACATACGCCAGATGAACGCAACGGTAATCCGTAAAAACGCGCCATCTGTCCGGTCATCTGTGTCGCGCGCATATATTCAGGTGTTCCGAAGGCAGGTGCCCCTGACTTCATGTCCACATTCGAGGTAAATGTCCCAATTGCACAAGCACACCCCGGATTAACGTATTGAAACAACGCAATTGCACACAGC
>CAZJAW010000235.1:0-4628 GCA_964544035.1 uncultured Rhodobacterales bacterium | reverse complement strand
CAGGATGCGACCGACTTCGTAGTCAATCAACGCGATCATCGCCCAATATTGGGCGCGGATTTCTTTGATTTCTGCTTCTGAATAGTCCTGAAATCCCGGTGCAGTGCCGCTGTAGCTTTTCTTGGAACATGCGTGTTGATCTTTTGGCTTTTCGTCCAGCTCACCCGGCTTGGTGACAGGGGCGGGGATCGCGTCTGCGTCAATCAGATCACGAAATTCCTGTGGTGCGCCAAAAGAATGATGTGGGTCGAAGAAATTAGCCATCAGAAAAAACGGCTGATCTGTGCTGCGGTCATGGGTGAGGAAATCAATCGACCGCTCGGCCACCCAATGGGAATAATGGGCCTCTTTGGGGACGTGGTCTATGGGTGTGCCTGCGCGGGCGCGATTGCTGTATTCAGTGTTTTCGTTGGCGCCAATATCGGGAAACACGTTTTGGTAGATGTCCGGATGCGTTTTGCGCAACCAACGGTGATAATCGTTGTCCAGTGCGCGGTGGTTTGGCCCATGCGCCCATTCAAAAACGCGGTAACCGTCATTTTGGCGCGGTTCGGTGCGCCACGTGTCGCAAGGGGACAGGTGTTGTTTGCCGATCATCCCGCAGTCGTAACCCGCATCTGCCAACGTACGCGTAAACATATGCTGGCCATCGGGAAGCGGAACACCATTGGCATAAAGTCCATGATTTGATGGGTATTTCCCAGTAAACAAGGACGCGCGCGACGGGCTGCACACCGGATTTTGCACATAGCAATTTTCAAACAACACGCCTTGCGCCGCAAGACGGTCAAGATGCGGCGTGACGGCCCAACGTGCGCCGGTGCAACCAAGGCTGTCGCCGCGTTGCTGATCGGTGCAGATGAATAGGATGTTGGGGCGTTGGGTCATGGTCAGAACATTGCAACGCGGGGTTCGGTGCGGTCTTCCAAAGCGACACGAGCGTCGATCATTTGGTCGATCATCTGTTCGACCCTACCACTGTGTTCGGCAGCATTGGCAAGATCGTTTGTCTCATTCGGGTCTGCACTTAGGTCAAACAGGTGCGCGCATTGGGTGTCGTCATGAGTCGTAACCAGCTTCCAACCTTGTGACATCAACGCAGTCCGGTGCGGGTGATCTGGCTGGCGCAGGCGGCTCAACGCCCAGCCACGTGGTTCATCCGTGATCAAACATGTGCCTTGTAGACGTTGCGGTGCGGGCCGTTGGGCCAAACGATAAAGCGTAGGGGCGACATCCATGGTCGATACGGTTTCGCTGACAGTACGCGCGCCAAAGCCGGGAACGCGCAAAGCGAGCGGCACATGTATGGCGCTGTCGGCCAGACAGTCGCCAGTTCCGCTGCCACGACCTGCCGTCAGGGCAATGATTGTGCCAGCAGGCACCGTGTTCAGGATCGCACCCAACGTGGCGTCTGCTTGCTTTAGGGCGCGCGGGTCAAGTGCTTCGGGGCAGGCACCGCGTGATCCTTTGGTCTGCCCAACCACAAAGCTTGCCATGCCGAAAAACGGCGCGGGTCCGATCCGCGCGCATGCCTGATGGCCAACCCAAGTGTTAAAGCCTAGATCATCGGGCAGGTTAGCGATGGCATCGTGTTGCCAATCGGGAATGTCTGTGTTGTCTGGGTTCGCTTGATGTGGAAAGATGTCCGCAAAAGTGGTCGGAGCCTTTTCCTTGAGCCACGCCAAATAGGCGTTTTGGCGAGACAGGTGAAGGGGCCCATGCGCCCAATCGAAATGATGATACTCGCGGGGTCGCGCGTGCTCGGTTGTCCACCCCGACACGCCGGCCAATTGCCTGCGTCCAACCAGCCAACTGATGTATCCACTCTGGGCAAAGATCTCTGGCATCGGCGTTTCGCGCTTGGGCAGGGCAACACCATCGCTCCAAACCCCGTGGGCCGCCATATCAAGGCCGGTGAACAGGCTGGCACGCGCCGGACCGCTCTCAGGGCTGCAGGCATAGGCATGGGTAAAGTTGACACAGTCGGCCAGCAAGGCCGCGAGGTTGGGCAGGTCGTGCACATGTGCCTGCAGGTCGCGCGTGCTGAGGGTGTCAAAGACAACCAGCAGGACACTAGGGCGAACCGGCAAAGTCACAGCCTGTTCCCTTCGCTGCGGCAAAGACTGATTTGACCTGCGCCCATGTTTTGATCCTAACTGATCCGTAAGCCTGACTTGTCAAATCTGTGCAGGTTTTCCTGCTCAGGTGTGAGATGAATTCGATCCCCAATCGAAAGCTTGGTCTTTCCGGGTGCACGCACTGTCATCGTATCTTTGACGCCGTCAACGTCGACACGGATAAACGTGTCACTGCCCAAGTGTTCCGAGATACCCACGGTGCCTTGCCACGCGCCGGCTTGTGTCGAAATCTCAATATGCTCTGGACGAATACCGATTGAAGTGGCCTGTTTTTCTTCGGCATGTGCGCCGGTGATGATGTTCATTTTTGGCGAGCCGATAAATTCAGCGACAAAGCGGTTGCGCGGATTTTCATAAAGCTCAAGCGGGCTGCCGACTTGTTCGATAACTCCGGCATTCAGCACTACAATTTTATCGGCCATAGTCATGGCTTCGACTTGGTCGTGGGTCACGTAAATCATTGTTGTTTTGAGGTTTTTGTGCAGCTCCATGATCTCAAGCCGCATGCCGACGCGCAATGCGGCATCGAGGTTTGATAACGGTTCATCAAACAAAAAGGCTGATGGTTCGCGCACAATAGCGCGCCCAATAGCAACCCGCTGTCGCTGCCCGCCGGACAGTTGTTTGGGCTTGCGATCCAGATAGTCCGAGAGGTCCAACACCTTTGCTGCATCGTCGATGCGACGCGCCTGTTCGTCGCGGGACAATCCCGCCATACGCAAAGGAAACGCGATGTTCTGTGCCACGGACAAATGCGGATAAAGCGCATAGGATTGAAACACCATCGCCAATCCACGCTTGCCGGGTGACTGATCCGTGGCGTCGACACCGTCAATCTCTATGGCGCCGCCAGTGACGTCCTCTAATCCAGCGATCAGACGCAGCAATGTTGACTTTCCGCAGCCCGAGGGGCCGACAAAGACCACAAACTCGCCCTCGTTGATATCAAGGTCCAGTGGCGGGATGACCGTCACATTGCCAAAGTCCTTTTGAACGCCTTTGAGCTCGATGCGCCCCATACTACCGTGTTCCTTCTCTGTGTTGACCGCGCGCCATATGGAGTGGCGGGGACATCATTGATTGGGCCCCGCGCACACAGGCTTCCACAAAGCCCTGCGTTTTTAATGGGCTTTCGGACCGCCATTTCAGGATGTCGTTAATCATGCGTGTCCGCGTGGCGCTGTGGGCGGGATCATCCCAAAGATTGGCCTGCTCTGTCGGGTCGGTGGCAAGATCAAAAAGCTGCCCTTGATCGCTGTCCACAAAGTGGACAAGTTTCATTTGTCCATCTAGCAGCATCGTCATCAACCGCGTGCCCGACAGCAGTGCGTCATTGGAATGCTCTGCGAACACTTGGCGGCGTTCGGGGGCGGGTGCGTTGCTAAAGTAAGGCGCAAGTGATTGCGCCGCCATCCAGTTGGGCACTGTGACGCCTGCCCATTCCAGAATGGTTGGCCCAAGATCAAACAATGCCACATTATCCGACACAGCCTTGCCTTCTGGCACGCCGGGTCCGGCAATGATGGCAGGCACTTGGACCGTGCTTTGATACATGTTCCACTTTTGCGAATGACCGTGATCACCAAGCGCGTCGCCATGATCCGAGGTGAAAACAACAATCGTGTTTTCCAGATCACCTCGTGCCTCAAGCGCATCTAAAATCGCACCCACTTGAGTGTCGATCATGGTGACGTTGGCATAATAATGCGCGCGCTGCCTGCGCGATTGTTCCGCCGTTGGCTCGGCCAAATGCACAACGCCGTCTGCATCCTCGCCCAGCATGAAGTCGCGCAAACCCTGCAATGCCTCCGGTTGGGCATCCGGGTCGGGCGGGATCACATCCGGCAGGTCGCGCCCCGCATACATATCCAAATACTCTTGCGTCGGATCATAGGGCGGGTGTGGTCCCGGCAAGCCAACTTGCAAGAAATACGGCCCAGTCCCGGTGTAGCGTTCCAACCACCACGTCGCCATTTGCCCTGTGAAGACATCCGGGTGCATTTTTTCATCATGCCCCCAGACCCAAGCGCCCAATTTGTCGCCATAGTCGTTTTGTCGGCGCTGGGTCACACGGGATGGCTTTTCAAGCCCTTCTAGGAAGTACGCCTTGTCCCAATTGTCCAAATAGAACGGCAAGTTCTGATGGTCGCGATCTTTGTTTTCAGTCACGTGGCGTTCATGGAAACCAAACGCACCCTCGATCGGCATGGTATGCATCTTGCCTACGTTACAGGTTCGATAGCCAGCGTCGGCCAAATCCTTGACCCAGCAATATTGCCACGGTTCGTCGTTGCGAAAGACACCATTGGTGTGCGGATAGGTGCCCGTGAAAAGCGAGGCCCGCGACGGCGCACATGAGGGCGAGGTGATGTACATATTCTCAAACGCTGTGCCGCGCTGGGCCAATCGGTCGAGGTTCGGCGTGATCATGTGATCCGCCCCAAGTGCTGCAATGGTGTCAAAGCGTTGTTGGTCCGTGATGATGAACAC
>CAZJAW010000234.1:0-4638 GCA_964544035.1 uncultured Rhodobacterales bacterium | reverse complement strand
GTTTCACAGTCCACGTATCGGGGGTGCTGTAGTAATCTGTCAAAAGGCTTTTAACGCAAATTTCAGCGGCTTCGCGGCCGACTTTACTACTACTGACACCGTCGGCGATGGCGAAGGTGATCCCCTTGAGAGGCAGCGCATCACCTGTAGGAATAACGGCACCGTAGAAGTCTTGGTTCTCAGGCTTGCGACCTGCGCTTGACCATTGGCCAAGGCTGATCACGAGTGTTTGAGAGGTTGTCATATCAAGCGACATTTCAAATTCACAAACGGCCCAGTGCTGACAGACTTCAGCACTGAGCTCATTCATTTATTCTGCAGGTGTGGTCTCTGCCACGTCCGTGTTGATCGGAGGTGATGTTTTATAGTGCGTGGCATAAATCGTCGCGCCCACAAACGTCAGACCACCAACAAGGTTGCCCACAACGGTCGGGATTTCATTCCAAAACAGGTAGTCACCGATGGTGAAGTCACCGCCAAGCAAAAGGCCCGATGGGAACAAGAACATGTTCACGATGGAGTGCTCAAAACCCAAGTAAAAGAAGATCAAGATTGGCATCCACATTGCCATAACTTTACCGGAAACTGATGTGGACATCATTGCCGCAACCACACCAGTCGACACCATCCAGTTACACATCACAGCGCGGACAAATAACGTCAGCATTCCGCCAAAACCAGCTTCCTTATACCCAACGGTACGCGCCTCGCCGATCACACCAATGCGTTGACCAACGGCATTCGGTTCATGGGTGAAACCCGTGGTAAAAATGATCGCCATGAATATCGCCACCGTAAAAGCGCCAGCAAAGTTACCGCAGAACACAAGGCCCCAGTTTCGCAACATTCCTTTGACGGTGACGCCTGGGCGTTTGTCCAGCAATGCAAGCGGCACCAAAGTAAAAACGCCGGTAAGAAGGTCGAAACCAAGAAGGTAAAGCGTACAAAAACCAACCGGGAACAAAAGCGCGCCGATTAGAAAGTTTCCTGTATTTACAGCGACGGTAACCGCAAAAGCTGCGGCGAGCGCAAGAATTGCACCGGCCATAAAGGCACGGATGAGTGTGTCTTTCGTGGACATAAAGACTTTAGCTTCGCCCGCGTCGATCATTTTCGACGAGAATTCAGCAGGAGCAACATAGGACATTGCTGTAACCTTTCTTATAGATCTTGGGATAGGGGAGGACAGTTGGCCACGCAAAACAATGCATGGGACAACCACGTGGATCTTTGCAGCCGCGCATGCGAATACAGGTAGATAAGGTACGAAGAGAACCGCGTCATTGCGGCCTTGTTAAGGTGAATTTTGCACCGCTTCGTCGCGGCTCACCGAACTTTCGTTGATCTCAACGTTGATCAGGTCGATTTCAAAAACAAGGGCTGTTTTCGATTCCGTTAACGTTTGGTCAGCGCTTTATAATTCCGCCCAAAAATTGAACCATAAGCCCCCACTTTTCCCTTTGGTTGCGCAATTTCCTTGCACCAAAAGTGTGCGAACGAGAATATTTTGGTTCTATCTAGCTTGAACTTGACAGCATTACCCACGTGCCACTGGATACTCATGCGCAGTATGACGACTGCGAACATACAGGGTCGGTGGGCAATGGGGCTCAAAGATCTACGTTTCGGCAACGATGGCGACACAAATCTTCAACGGAACGCTGGCCTCCTCCCCTTGCCACGTTCCCAACCGTGCCACTGGCGCGCGTAGCGAAAGGAATTTTGTTTTGTCGCAATTGAGTTCTGGATTTAACGAAGAGCAACAAGCCTACCTTGTTAATGCATTGGGTCAGCTTGGTCTTGACCGGCTATTTGGTGGCGCTGGTGCAAGTGCGGAACCCGAAGCTGAACATGTGTACGGCACACCGCTTGATGATTTGTGTAAAGAAGAACTGAAAAAGCGCGAACTGCATCCGCTAGATATGTGGCCTCATTTAGAAGCTTGGACCGATTCAAACGAAATAGCTGTTGGGCTAGATCAGTTCCTTCTGCGTCATTTGGGCTTTTTCAACGTCGAGCCAAACAGCAGCGGCTATATGATCCGTCTGCGCCTACCTGGATGTCACCTGCGCGGCGATCAAATGGTTGCACTTGCAGATATCGCAGAAAAATATGCTGGCGGATATTCGCATGTCACCACACGTGGAAATCTACAACTGAGAGAAATCGCCCCTAAAGATGTTTTGAATGTTTATTTCGCCCTGCGTGATGCAGGCCTGTCATGCCATGCGACGGGGGCGGACAGTGCGAGAAACTTAACAGCCTCGCCCACTGCTGGCTTTGACGTACAAGAAATCATCGACCTATCGCCTTACTGTCAGCGCTTGGCGCAACGTATCAATGCGACACGCGAATTGCAGGCGATCCCACGGAAATTTAATATCTCGTTTGATAACGGCGGGACCCTTTCCTGTGTAAGTGATACCAATGATATCTCGTTTCAGGCTGTAACGGTTAGGGATGGCATTGAACCAGGCGTGTATTGCCGCATTCTTTTGGGCGGCATTACAGGCCACCAAGATTTCGCGCGGGACACAGGCGTTTTGTGCCATCCTAAAGACACTGTGAATGTTGGCCATGCCATGCTGCGCGTATTTGTGGAACATGGCGACCGGACCAACAGGAAACGGGCGCGCCTGAAATACCTACTCGATCGTGAAGGGTTTGACTGGTTCATCGCTCGTACACAAGACGTATTGGCTGAAATCGCGCCGAACGTCACGTTGATCCGGCAAAACGCTGATCACGATGCACCGCGCGGCTCTGTCGACAGAACGGGCCACATTGGCGTGCACCCACAATCAGAAACAGGATTGAATTACATAGGCATCGCACAAGACGTCGGGCACCTTACAGTCGCGCAAATGAAACGCATCGGCGAGGTCGCACAGCAGTACGGGAAAAACGATGTGCGCTTGACCGTGTGGCAAAACACGCTCATCCCTCATGTCCCTAACAGCGACATTGAGGCCGCGACCGCAGCACTGGCTGAACAAAACCTTGGGCATTCCGCGACATCTTTTGCGGCTGGTGCCGTCGCATGTACAGGTAAAGCGGGATGCAAACTTGGGCTGGCATTTACAAAACAGAATGCCACATCCATCGTGCGGCACTTAGAAAGCAAGTTTGAGCTCGATAGCCCGATCAACATTCACCTGACAGGCTGCCCCAACTCCTGCGCCCAGCATTACATTGGTGATATCGGGCTCGTCGGCACAGCAACGCCAGATGGAAGCGAAGGGTACCATATTGTTTTGGGGGGCGGGAATGACAATGACCGCGGCCTTGCGCGCCCGCTTTGTGGGCCCGTGGCCGCTGATGACATTAATGCTGTCCTAGAAACGTTGATCGCGAGCTATCTGGATAAACGAGCTGGAACTGAAACGTTCCTATCGTTTGTGCGCAGCACGCCTGACGATGCGCTTACGGACCTTGTTCAACTCCCTGCATAAACGGAACCTCCCATGACCAAACAAGAACGTACCATCACAGCCGTTGTCGCAGAGGCTATCGGCAAAACCGAAGCGAGCCGAACACAAGGTCTGATTGCGGAAGACGCGCCTTTTGATCGTGATCAACGCAATTGGCTCAATGGATTGTTGTCTGGATTGCAAGCGATGGCGACCGCCGCAGGCAATGCGGCAGGCGCAGCAGACGCTCCTGCGACCGCTATGACCATCCTATATGGTTCGCAATCTGGGACATGTGAAAGCTTGTCTAAAGACTTCCGTAAATTCGCGAAGACCAAAGGCTTTGATGGCAAGATCGCGGCCTTAGATGACTTTGATGTCGCGGATTTGTCGGGGATCGAGCACCTTGTGATCTTAGCCGCGACGTTCGGCGAAGGTGAACCTGCGGACAATGCGGTCCAATTTCACGCCAGCCTGTTGGCTGAGGATGCGCCAGCCTTACCGGCCAGCCTTAACTTTGCAGTTTGTGGGCTTGGCGACACCAGCTATGCGGAATTCAACAAAGCGGCTCGCGATCTGGACGCCCGTCTTGCTGAACTTGGCGCAACGCGTGTTCTTGATCTGGTTGCCTGTGATGTGGCCTATGAAGACCCTTATGGCGATTGGAAATCGGCTGTGTTTTCAACGCCAGCCTTTGCGCAAGCCGCCGGTGCCAGCGCCGCCGCAGAACCCGAAGCCGCGGGTCCGGACTTTGATAAGAACCACCCCTTCGCAGGTACTTTAATGAAAGTTGAAAACTTGAGTGGTGAAGGATCGGCAAAGACGGTCAATCATATTGAAATTAGCCTTGCGGGTGGTGGCGCGGATTTAGACTATCAAGTTGGCGATGCGCTGGGGCTATGGCCCGTGAATTGCCCTAACGAGGTGAGTGCAATACTTGAAGCCAGCGGCTTGAAGGGTTCAGAAACGGTCATGTTGAAGGATACGCCTACGTCCTTACGTGCGGCATTACTCAACCGTTTTGACTTAGCGACAATCACCCCCGCCACGTTAGAGGCTTGGAGCACCGAGAAACCAAGCGAAGAGGCGCAAATTATCGATTTAATCGAACTTGGTAATGTAAACCTATCCCCCCAAACGCTTGCAGATGGGCTGCGCCCACTTCAGCCGCGATTGTATTCCATTGCTTCTAGCCCCAAGGCCCATCCTGGCGAAGTGCATTTGACTG
>CAZJAW010000233.1:0-4656 GCA_964544035.1 uncultured Rhodobacterales bacterium | reverse complement strand
CTATTCCACGCAAGAGGCCGCTCAAGTTTTGATGGCAGCGCAGGCTTTGCGCAGCGATGCGGGCGCGGCCACGTTGAGTGTCTATGACGTGGCTGTGTCCGGTCCTTTGGTGCAGACGCGGCTGGCGGGCGAGGCGGCTTCAGTTATTCGCAACTTGTCCGATATTGCGCAGGATGTGACGTTGACCACCTACGGCGTGCCTGTCGTCGCACTCGAGGCGGGTGGCTTTGGGTACAGTATCACGCGAGTTTCTTATGACATGGACGGGGTGCTGGTGGACGGCCCTTGGCGCGTGGGTGAACGTCGTGTGATTGTGCTGCGTGTTGTGCCATTTGAAGAGGTCGGCGCGCGGCTGATGATTGACGATCCGCTCCCGGCTGGGATCGAAATCGATAACCCCAATTTGCTCCGCGCGGGCGACGTGCGCGGACTGGAATGGCTAAGCTCTGCCTCAACTGAACACGTTGAATTCCGCGCCGACCGCTTTCTGGCCGCAGTAAATCATCGTGGGCAGGAGGCGTTCGAGTTGGCATATATTGCGCGTGCCGTCAGTCCAGGTGAGTTCCATCATCCGGCGGCCTTGGTTGAGGACATGTACCGCGCAGAATACCGTGCCGTGACTGAAACCGGGCGCATGCTGGTGACAGAATGACCCTGACACACCGCCCCTTCTTTGTACTGGCGCTGAGCTTGTTGGCCATCGCTATGATGCGTGATGTATGGGACGATTGGGTGGCGCGGACGGTGCTGCCTGTGACCTTGGCCGAGACATCTGTCGAGGTGCGCGACCGAAATGGTACGCTTACGCGCGCCTTTGACGTTGAGGACGGGCGGGTGCGGTTGGCCGTGGTTTCGGGTGCGGTTGATCCGACGTTTACGGACATGCTGATCTCTTATGAGGACAAGCGGTTCTACCATCATAACGGAGTGGACAACCGCGCTATGCTCCGCGCTGTTTGGCAGGCGGCGACGTCGGGCAAGGTGGTGTCGGGGGGATCAACCTTGACCATGCAGGTGGCGCGCCTACTGGAAAACTCCGGCACTGGGTCAGTGCGCGGCAAGTGGCGGCAAATGCGGTTGGCTTGGGCGTTAGAACGGCACTTTGACAAGGATCAGATTTTGCATCTCTATCTACAACATGCGCCCTACGGTGGTCGGATCGAAGGTGCTCGGAGCGCGGCGTTGGTCTGGTTTGGAAAGGAGCCGGCTCGATTGTCTCCTGCCGAAGCAGCCTTGTTGGTTGCTTTGCCACAAGCGCCTGAGGCGCGGCGTCCTGATCGGTTTCCCGCGGCGGCTTTGCGCGCGCGCAACCGGGTTCTTACGCGGTTGGGGGCAGCCCAATCCCAGGTGGAAGTCCCGCGCGCTATGCGCCCGTTGCCGCGTCTTGCTCCGCATATGGCGGATGCTTTGCGCCGCGAAGACCCCAACGCACGCCGGTTCACGGCCACTCTATCCGCCCCTTTACAAGGCAAAATGGAGGCCGTTGTTCAAACCCATGCGGCTGGACAACAAGCTGGGGTGAGCGTGGCGTTGATTGCGCTTGATCATTCGACTGGTGAGGTGATCGCTCGCGTGGGTGCGCCATATTACTCTGACGCACATGGCGCGCTTGGCTTTGTCGACATGACTCGCGCCAAACGATCGCCGGGATCGACGTTAAAACCGCTCATTTACGGATTGGCCTTTGATCGCGGCCTCGCGCATCCCGAAACAGTGTTCGCTGACCGGCCGACTCGTTTTGGACGTTATGCACCGCAGAATTTCGACGGCCAGTTCCGAGGCGACGTGACGGCGCGGGATGCTCTGTCGCTGTCTCTGAATATCCCACCAGTTGCATTGACCGAGGCACTGGGACCGGAACGTTTGATGGCGGCCATGCGCGGATTTGGGGCAGACCCTGTATTGCCGGGAGGCCAGCCAGGGCTAGCGGTGGCTTTGGGCGGTGTGGGATTAAGCCTAGAAGACATCGCGCGCATCTATGCAGGACTTGCGCAACTGGGTGTCGCAGTGCCGCTGATGGATCAACGCCGCGATACCCAGCCGCCGCGCCGCGTGATCGCTCCGCGCGCCGCTTGGCAAGTCGGTGATATTCTGCGCGGGATTTTGCCACCTGCGGGTGCTCGGGCGGGGCTCGCCTATAAGACTGGCACATCTTACGGACATCGGGATGCGTGGGCTTTTGGCTATGACGGGCAGCATGTAATTGGCGTGTGGATTGGTCGGCCTGATGGAACACCTGTGCCGGGTGCGTTCGGGAGTGACCACGCAGCACCTTTGTTGTTTGAGGCGTTTGGACGGTTGAAGCCAGATTTTGCTCCCGCGCCGCCACCGCCTGCGGATACGCTGATTTTGACCACGGCTGATTTGCCTATCCCGTTGCGACGCTTTGGTCCTGCGCAACCCGCTGCGGCTGGCCCCGCACTGACTTTCCCACCCGATGGCGCCGTTTTGGCGCAAGCCGATACGGTGATTAAGGTCGAAGG
This sequence comes from uncultured Rhodobacterales bacterium, assembly GCA_964544035.1. Taxonomy (GTDB): domain Bacteria; phylum Pseudomonadota; class Alphaproteobacteria; order Rhodobacterales; family Rhodobacteraceae; genus Tateyamaria. The sequence continues at coordinate 2,173 of CAZJAW010000233.1, read as the reverse complement.
CGGTGTATTGCCTTTGACAGTGCTATTGAACGGCACACCTGTGGCCTCTGGCTTGCGCGCGCGACACATCGATATTGGTGCGCTGGGCGTGGGATTTTCCGACATTGCCGTGATCGATGCGGCGGGGCGTTCGGCAAAGGTTGCCGTGGAACTTAGACCCTAGCGCCGTCCTTCACGCAGCCAAGCGCCAGTGATCAAACCAGCGGCTAAAAGCAACACAAGCCATGGCGGCAGCAATGCCATCTGACGTACGTCTTGCGTTTCGTAGGCATCGCGCGGCGTGATACCGATCCAACCACGTCCGGCGGCGGGGCGCCCTTCACGCACGGAGCGGACGCGGGGGGTGCCATCCTCGATGCGCAACACACCACCTCGGGTGCTGGCAACGCGGTCGTTCAAGACATCTGCCGTAGCAATCGTCGCCTCGAATTCTTTGGGTGCGGCGGGACCAAGGCCGATCACAGTCAACTCCTCGCCGTTTTCTAGACGATAAAGGCCAATCTCCGGTCCTTCAAAAAGGGCTTCGAATTGGCCGGGCGCAGCTTCGCTCAATTCAAGTTCGGTGATGGTGCCATCGGGTCCGGTGATGGTTACCGGTGGCACAGAATCCGACAGAGTGCGGCGTTGGATGCGCATGGATTGGCCTGTCGCGAGTGCCGTTAGTGCCTCTTCTTCCAGCTCGGGTTCTTTCATCATCCAGTGGGCCAGACGGCGCAACAGTTCCAGCTGCGGCCCACCACCTTCATAGCCGCGATTCCATAGCCAAGCGTGATCCGATGCTAAAAGCGCCACGCGCCCTTCTTCGACACGCTCCAGCACCAGAAGTGGGCGTTCGTCGACACCTTCCATGACGACAACGCTATTCTCCCTTGCATCCACTTCGATCTGACGCAGCCAGCGCCCCCAGTCACCTGTGCCGGGTAGGGCGGTGGTCACCGGGTGACGGTTGCCGATTTCGGACACGGTAGGTCGATAAGATTGCTCTAGCACCCGTGCCGAGGGTTCGCCGGGCATGACATCCCCAAGAGGCGAGCGATACAGGCTGTCAGCTCCGGCAAAGTCTGGACCTGCGGCGACCAGCACCGCCCCGCCTTCACGGATATAGCGTGCGACGTTGTCAAGGTAGAGAGCGGGCAGGATGCCGCGCCGTTTGTAGCGGTCAAAAATGATCAGGTCAAAATCGTCGATCTTTTCGAGAAACAGCTCCCGCGTTGGGAAAGCGATGAGAGATAGTTCGCTGACAGGCACGCCATCTTGCTTTTCCGGTGGGCGTAGGATGGTAAAGTGAACCAAATCAACAGAGCTGTCAGATTTCAACAGATTGCGCCAGGTGCGCCCGCCAGCATGCGGCTCACCTGACACCAACAGCACCCGCAGTCGATCTCGTACTCCGTTCATCTGGATCAGGGCGGTATTGTTGCGATCTGTCAGCTCTCCGTCCGCTTCGGGTACAGTGAATTGGATCACGTTGCGCCCACCATGAGGCAGGGTCACTGGCAGTTCGATGTCCTCACCAATGCGCACGTTGAAACGCTGGGGTTCGGCCCCACCGACTGAGATATCAAGGGGGGCCGTGCCCCTATTGGCAGGGGCTGCACCACTGTCTTCGATCCGCAATGTCAGGGTGACGGGTTCGCCGATGATCGCGAACGCAGGGGCGTTTTTGACCAGCAGGCGACGGTCCCAATCGGTCTCTTTGCCCGTAAGTAGCAGGTGCAGAGGCGCAGGCAGATCCAGCGGTAAGTCGGCATCGTGCACTTGCCCATCGCTGATGGCGATCAGACCTGCGACACGCGCACGGGGTTCTTCGGCCAAAGCCTCGGACAGGGCTGTCATCAGGCGGGTGCCAGCATCCTCGTCACCGTCAGGTACAGAAATGCGGCGCACTTCGGTATTTTCGCGCGCCGTCAACGCAGCCGTCAGCGCGTCGGCGGTGTTTTGGGTTTGGTCGGGGCGATCGCGCAGGCGCTGACTGGCGCTTTCGTCGGTGGCCAAAATCACGATGTCAGACAGCGGTGCGCGGTCCTCTTCCTGCAAGGCAGGTCCAGTGAGAGCGGCTAGAACCACCAGTCCCGCCAACCCGCGCAATGCCCAGCCGCTTAAACCGCGCATCACGGCAAGGATCACGCCGCCTGCAACAAGTGCCGCCAGTATGGCCAGCACAGGCCATGGC
>CAZJAW010000232.1:0-4667 GCA_964544035.1 uncultured Rhodobacterales bacterium | reverse complement strand
TGTGGAACGAATTGTTTGCCGCTGGCGAAGATCTGAATGTCCGCGCAGGCTGCCCTAACGGGATCGAACGGATCGAAGGCGGATTGATGAGTTACGGCAATGACATGACGGATGACAACACGCCTCACGAATGTGGGTTGGGGCGGTTTTGCGACACCCAGACGGCGATTGGTTGCATCGGACGGGACGCGTTGTTGCGCGTCGCAAAAGAGGGGCCTGTGCAGCAGGTGCGCCCGATTGCGATTGACGGCGATGCCGTTGCGCCCTGTGACCGACCGTGGCCCATCTATGGTAGCGGCAAGAAGGTGGGACAGGTGACAAGTGCGGCTTGGTCTCCTGATTTTTCCACCAATGTGTCGATTGGCATGGTGCGCATGACCCATTGGGATGTAGGCACGTCTTTCGAGGTCGAGACACCAGATGGGATGCGCCGCGCGACAGTGCAGGAGTCGTTCTGGCTTTGAGTGCGGGAGCCTTCGGCGAGAGTTTTTTAGCAAGATGAAGTAAGGGATCTGTCCCTGGAATGGAGAGCGACATGTTTGATGCACTGGTGGTGAACAAGGATGATGAGAGCGGTAAAACCTCGGCTGCGGTAACACAGTTGGGGCTGGATGATCTGCCTGCAGGTGATGTCACGGTTGCAGTTGAATATTCCACCGTGAACTACAAAGACGGCCTGTGCATCGGTCCCGGTGGCGGTTTGGTGCGCAATTATCCGCACGTGCCGGGTATCGATTTTTCAGGCACTGTCGAAGCATCAGACGATGATCGCTACAAGCCCGGTGACAAGGTGGTGTTGACGGGCTGGCGCGTGGGCGAGGCTCATTGGGGTGGCTACGCTCAAAAGGCGCGGGTCAAAGCCGACTGGCTGGTGCCATTGCCCAAAGGGTTGGACACACGTGCCGCTATGGCTGTGGGGACTGCTGGCTTCACTGCGATGTTGTCCGTCATGGCGCTCGAAGATCAAGGCATCAAGGATGGCCCTGTTTTGGTCACAGGTGCTGCGGGGGGCGTGGGATCAGTGGCCACGGCTATTCTCGCCAATCTGGGCCACACGGTTGCTGGTGTAACTGGGCGGCCGGAAACTGCGGATTATCTGACATCGCTCGGTGCCTCACAGATTGTAGCCCGCGAAGAGATTAACGAGACTGTCAAGCGACCGCTAGAAGGGGAAACATGGGGCGGCTGTGTTGATGCGGTGGGTGGCGCGATGTTGGCGCGCGTGTTGGGACAGATGCAATATGGCTCAAGCGTCGCTGCTGTCGGGTTGGCGGGCGGTGCCGGTTTGCCCGCTACGGTCATTCCGTTCCTTTTGCGCGGCGTGAACCTTTTGGGTATCGATTCCGTCATGCAACCTTACGACAACCGCGTGCGCGCATGGAAACGTATCGCCACAGATTTGCCGATGGACAAGCTGGAGGCCATGATACAACCCGCAACCCTGTCTGACTTGCCACAGCTGGGCGCTGACATCCTGAAAGGTCAGGTGAAAGGCCGCGTTGTTGTCGACGTGAACGCCTGATCGCAATGCGCGCCTGCCGTTAGGTGCGGGCGTGCGTTTCTCTGCTTAGACAGAACCCTAAAGTGTGGAACGTCAGACCTTTTCCGCATTCACTTTGTCGATCTTTCCCAAAACCAAGGCTCAGGCGCCGTTGCAGTTTGCGTGCCTCTGCCTTTTGTGGCGCTCTCTACACGACTAAATTTGGTGATCTGAAGTGACATTCAGAGAAATGTACTTTGTTACAACCGCTACCTGCGGCGTGAGGCGAGTTGAGAAAACCACCTCTTTTTGTTTCAGCCGATAAATTTACCTGTTCAAGACAAGGCAGCGCGTCCGGTGTTGCCGAGTTGATCCGAAAGGAACAGAAGATGAATAGGTTTATGAAACAGATCATGGTTGCAGTGCTGGCCGTTACGACATTGGGTGCAGGAACAACCACACAAGTTCAGGCTGGATCTGACTTTGGCAGAACCTTGCTGGGCATCGCAGCCGCTGGCATCATCATCAACGAAGTAAAGAAAGACAAAGCGCACAAAAGCCGGTCTTCTAAAGACCACGAAGTACGCTCACATCAGCGCAAACGCTATCATTCTGGTCATCGTGGCAACCACCGTTCGGCCTATCGTTCACAGCAGCGCTACCATCAAAATGGTTACCGCTACAATTAACGCAGCAGCACCCTGGCTGCGCTGATGTCGACATTGATCACAGACGCTCCACAGGCGGCTAAATACAAAACTTGATGCGCTGGCATGAAAAGCACAGGCCAGCGCGACAAAATAACCTTCAAAAAGTGGAATTTGGTTCAAGATATCAACAGACAAAAAATGGAGACCAAGAAAATGCAAATGACCAATGATCTTACGCGTCGAAAGTTCTTTGCCAGCACAGGGGCTGCGGTCCTTGGCATTGGTTCCACCAGCGTCGCCACAACTGCGTCTGCTAAAGTCAAATACAATCAAGCCGACAGTTCTATGAAGTTCGAGATCATGCGCTCCGAAGAGGAATGGCACAAAATCTTAACGTTGACTGAATTCGCAATCCTGCGCAAAGGCCTGACAGAAAAACCAAAAACCAGCCCCTTATGGAAAGAAACCGCTGAAGGCACGTATCATTGCAAAGGGTGCGATTTGCCGGCCTACACGTCGAACCAGAAAGTCGTTCTCGATAAGGGCTGGGTCTTCTTTTACCACTCCGAACCAGACGCCGTTATGATGAGCATTGATGGAAGCGTCCCTTCCGAATACGGCGAGATGGGCGCAAACATAGCTGCCGCCGTCGAAGTCCACTGCCGCCGCTGCGCCAGCCACTTGGGTCACTTCCTGATCATCGACAAGACGATGACCCACTGCATCAACGGGACGGCCCTGACCTTTAGATCGACGGCAGCATAGCTGGGCGCGACCGCTGCGATTGGCAACTGAGCCAGTGCGGCGGTCGCCACCAAACTGCTGCGCGTTTTCGGGCTTGTCGTCGCCTTCGTTCGCACGCATTTTGTCATAACGCGCGCTGCAGGAGACGCCTTTATGACCACCTATGATGATCAGAACATTTTTGCCAAAATTCTACGCGGAGAGATCCCGTCGATCAAAGTCTACGAAGACGATGACACCTTGTGTTTCATGGACATCATGCCGCGCAGCGATGGGCACTGCTTGGTGATCCCCAAAACACCTTGCCGCAACGTGCTGGATGCCACCGACGCGCAATTGGCCGCCGTGATGTCGACTGTGCGCCGGGTGGCGAACGCGGCGATGGCCGGTTTTGAGGCTGACGGCATTACGCTTCAGCAGTTCAATGAAGACGCAGGCGGGCAGGAAGTTTATCACCTGCATTTCCACATCCATCCGCGCCATGCGGGTGTTGCCTTGCGTGCGCCGGGTAAGATGGGTGACATGGATGCCATCAACGCCCATGCCGCCAAAATTCGCGCGGCACTCTGATTAATTTATAGGCAAAACTACCTAATAGGGAAAATAACGCCCTCTGTGTTAAGGTGAGTTAATAAAAGCTCAAAAAATATCACAGGGAGTAGAAATTATGGCCTTAAAACCGCCTTTAACCGAACTGCCGATTAAGACGGCAGACAACGGATTTTATCGTGGCTTCAGCATAGATGTTACGGTGGTCAGTAAGATGATCATCAGCGTTCTAGTGGTCTGGTGCATCTTTTGGCCGACGCAATCAGGCAATGTGCTTGGCGGCCTCAACAGCGTCATTCTGGCGAATTTTGCAGCTTGGTATATTTGGGTCGTGGCCTTTTTTATCATCGTTTGTCTGGTGCTTGCTATTTGGCCTGCGGCGGGGCGGATGAACCTTGGCCAGCCGGGAGAAACGCCTGAGTTTTCGAACTTTTCGTGGTTTTCGATGATGTTTGGCGCCGGGATTGGTGTGGGCATGCTAACATGGGCGGTGGCAGAGCCTGTCTCGCATTTTGGCTCTAACCCCGAAACAATTCAGGGCCTGACTACGGGTGGGACAGCAGACAATGTGCGCATGGCCTATAAATGGTCGTTCCTACATTGGGGTTTCAGCGCATGGGCGTGTTACGCTGTCGCGGGTCTATCGCTGGCGTTCTTCAGCTATCGTCGTGGCTTGCCACTGACAATTCGTTCTGCATTGACGCCATTGTTTGGGGCAAAGCTTTCGGGGGTTTTGGGCCACATTATCGATGTTGTCGCTGTCGTTGCGACCATCTTGGGTGTCGCGCAAACACTTGGCTTTGGTGTTGATCAATTTGTGGCGGGTCTGACCCGCATTGGAATTGGCGGTCTTGTGGACGGCGAAGGTGCTGCGAACTTTACCGGCATCATTGTGGCGCTTTTGGTCATCATGGGGGCCTCGACGCTGTCGGCACTTTCGGGTGTGGGCAAGGGCATCAAGTGGCTGTCCAACATAAACATGGTTCTCAGCATCGTCTTGCTTGGGTTCTTTTTCATCTTTGGTGCCACCTGGTTTGGCGCATCGGCTATGTTTGTGGGCTTGTGGGATTATCTGATCGCGCTGCCGGGCATGAGCTTTAATGTCTGGTCATCGGATGGAGTCGAAGGATCTGAAAGCTTCTTGCTGACACAATGGCAGGGCGGGTGGCCTGTGGTCTATTGGGCATGGTGGATCGCGGTTGCACCTTTTGTGGGGTTGTTTGTTGCGCGCATCTCGCGTGGTC
>CAZJAW010000231.1:0-4723 GCA_964544035.1 uncultured Rhodobacterales bacterium | reverse complement strand
ATCTTGGCCAAGTCCTTGGCCACGCCCGACAGGCCTTGCACAGACATCACAAACACAACCGAAGCCGCGACAGACCACGCGGGATCAAGCTGCGCGAGTGCCAACAATGCAATCACTTGCAAACCAAGCCCCACATAAAGTGTCGAAGTCAGGCCAAACCGTGCTGCAATCCAGCCCGCAGACAAGTTCGTGACCACACCCGCTACTTCATACAAAATAAATAGATAAGCCAGCTGCACCGGCGAAAAGCCAAGGCTGTTGAAATGCAACAGGACCAACATGCGCAAAGCGCCATCTGTCAGCATAAATGCCCAGTAGGCTGCCGTGACGGCTATGTAGGCTGCAAAGCCCGCCGGTCGGCTCATAGACTGTCGCCGACCATTTGCGCCACATCAACAAGGCGATGCGCATAGCCCCATTCATTATCATACCACGCAAACACCTTCACCTGCGTGCCGTTCACTACCATTGTACTGGGTGCGTCAATAATGCTCGAGCGTGCGTCGTTGGTATAATCAGCCGACACAAGCGGGCGCGTTTCATACCCAAGGATGCCATTCAGTGGACCGTTAGCGGCTGTTTCAAACAGCGCGTTGACCTCTTCCACGCTTGTTTCGCGCGCGACCTCAAAGACACAATCCGTCAGCGACGCATTCAACAAAGGCACCCGAACTGCATGCCCATTCAGCTTTCCGGCAAGCTCCGGGTAGATTAGCGTGATCGCCGTGGCCGAACCGGTCGTCGTCGGAATCAGTGAATTGAGCGCCGAGCGTGCGCGGCGTAAATCCTTGGCCGGACGGTCGACGATGGTCTGCGTGTTGGTAACGTCATGGATGGTCGTAATGGCGCCGTGCTTGATACCCAAGCCGTCGTGTATCACTTTAACAACAGGCGCTAAGCAATTGGTTGTACAGGATGCGGCCGTCACGATGGGCTGTCCAGTATACGCGTTATTGTTCACGCCAAAAACAATATTGGCGCTGTCACCATCCTTGACCGGAGCCGACACAACGACCTTTTTGACACCTGCTTTGAAGTAAGGCGCAAGCGCGGCTTCTGACTTGAACACACCCGTGCAGTCGATGACAACGTCGACACCTTTCAACGGCAAGTCTTCGATCTTGCGATGGCTCAAGGCAGCAATGCGTGTCCCATCAATGCTGATGCTGTCCCTATCAGCGGCAAATGTCGCAGGCCAGCGTCCATGCACCGTGTCGAATTCCAGCAGATGTGCATGCATCGCAGGATCGCCAACTGCGTCGTTGACAAAAGCAACCTCGCACCCTCGTTCCAGCAGCGGACGCAGCGCCAGTTTACCTATGCGGCCAAGGCCGTTGAGAGCGTATGTAGTCATGTCAGGCCTTGTGTCTTGAGCGCAGCTATCCCTTTATGGCAGCCCTATATGACAGTTCCATGACGTTACACGCGTGGGCGGCGTAGTACTCCGGCGGGCAGCAGCACGTTTCCTTCAATTTCAACTGTATGAGCCGAGTAATTAAACCAAAAAGTCTCGTGCCCTGTGTCGCGCCGCCGCACACCTTCTGGCATCTCATGAACGTCAAGGTCAGGCGCAACCATACGCATCAATCGCATATGCGCAGAATCATCACCCCAGCCCGCCATATAGGTGACACGCGCGCCACACCGCACCGCGATTGGCGCACCATCTTCGGTTTGCATAAGGCAATCTGAACCGCCGCCAAGCTGCTCGGCATAGCCGACAACTGCCCCGCCTCCCGCCAGCGGGATTGGCAAATCGGGGCGCATAGATTGCACACGTTCGACCACCAGATCACTGCCCGGCCACGTCGGCGGCAACGGTGTGGGAATGGTGAAATGCGCATCACGCGCACCGCTACGCGGCCCCAAGATCACTTGGCCAGAGGCAGCGTTCAGCGCAATCTTCAGATCGTCATCCATGTGCATCATACCGGGCACCAGAATAAGCGCGTAACCGTCAAAATCCCGCGTGTCCGGTGGCAAAATATCCACTGACAGACCCAGCTTGCGACAGGCGCGATACCAGTCAAACACTAGCCCAAAATAGCTGAGGTCCGCGCCATGCGGCTGCACTGCCCACATAGCATCTGCGTCATAATCAAACATAATCGCCACGGGTGCCTGCATGGGGGCGACATCGGGTGCATCGGCCAGCTCGGCCATCACTTCAGTCGCTTCTCCAAAGGCTTCCGCCGCGACGCTATCTGGGCGCAACAACCCCGCATGCAATTGTTCTTGCGCAAACGGGGCTTGGCGCCAGCGAAAATAGCACACAGCCTCCGCCCCATGCGCAAACGCTTCCCATGTCCACAGACGTACCATGCCGGGCAAAGGCGCCGGATTGTAGGGCGCCCAATTTACTGGGCCGGGTTGTTGTTCCATGACCCACCACCGCCCCTGTTTGCCAACGGCCCGATAAAGATCATGGTGAAAGGCTTGAAAATCGGGGTCGCCCTGCCGCGCGTAAGTGCGTTTGTGGGCGTCCGACGCGCCGGAACGGTCCTCAAGAAAGCCAAGCGGGTAGCTGTCCCATGCCGCGATATCTAAATCAGCACCGACTTTGAAATGGTCAAAATCCGTGATGCGCCCCATGTAGTTGTGCGAAATAGGTGCGTCAGAATGGGCACGCAGGATGTCGACTTGCGCGCGGTTGAAATCGACCACACTTGATCCGATGCAAAGCGGCGGAACGCGTGGGCGTGGGCCGGATTCACTTCGGTGACCGTCAGATTGGGCAGCCCGATTTGGTCAAAGTCGTCGTAATCCATAGACCAAAACACGTTGCCCCATGCCGCGTTCAATGCATCAATGTCTCCGTCATTGTTCGGCCCTGGAAACTGTCGGCGCAACCAGTCGCGAAAAGCCGCTAGCGCGCAATCTGAATAGCTAAGCACGGTGTCATGGCAGCTGTATTCATTGTCCGTCTGCCACGCAGCGACATGGGGATTGCGCCCATACCGTTTTGCTATTGCTGTCACGATTTTGCGGCACTCTTCCAAATATCCCGCATGCGAAAAGCAGTAATGGCGGCGCGATCCATAACCGCGAATGCGCCCTTCGACGTCAACAGGTAGCATGTCTGGATGTTTAGCCACGACCCAAGCGGGCGGCGTGGCAGTAGGCGTGCCTAACACAACACGCAAACCTGCCGCACCAAGTGTTTCAATCGCGCGATCAAGCCAGCCCCAATCGTACTGGCCTTCAACTGGCTCCATCCGTTTCCAAGCGAATTCCCCGATCCGCACCCAAGTGAGGCCCAGATCTGCCATGCGCGTGGCATCCTCACCCCATTGTGCTTCGGGCCAATGTTCGGGGTAGTAACAAACACCAAGTGAGCGTTTCATAAAATAACCTGATATTCACGCTGGCCTTTGACGCCTGCGTCTGTGCTAAAAGTCATGCCGCCCTGCACTTCTGTCTCTTGGTGAGAGGCAGAGGTGACATAGAGTGTCGTTCCCTCTCCGAAGGCTGGGCATGTCGTGCGACTGGCAGGCGCAGAAAGGCTACGGATGAACGCACCTTGCGCCGAGTAACACGCCACGCGTCCCGCACCCCATTGCGCGTTCCACACGTTGCCATCGGCGTCCACGACCGCGCCATCGGGGTTCAAATCGTCGTCGCGCAAGTCGACAAAGACCTCGGGCACACCCATTGGCCAGCCCTCTGCATCCAGCGCAACCTTTTGAATTTGTTGTGAAAACGTGTCAGCAAAATAGGCCATGCGCCCGTCAGGGGCGAAACAGATCGCATTGGGGATCGTCACGCGTTCAAACAGGCGCCGCACCTCGCCGCGATAGTAACGATAGATCGCGCCCGCATAATCCTCTGCATCCGTGCCCATGGTTCCGATCCAAAAACCACCTTGCGGATCCGCGCGTCCGTCATTGGAACGCGTCACCGGATTGTCTGCCTCAAGTGGTACCACAAGGCGGCGCGCACCGCTTGGAATATCGAACCGCCACAGCCCCGTGGCCGAGGCCATAAGCAGCGTGTCGTGATCCACCCATCCGGCGGCAGAGACGTATTCGTCAAAACTCCAGCTTGAGCGCGTCTCGCCTTTGCTGTGAAGCGTCTTTCCCAAGATATCGAACCAGAACAACTCTTTACGCTCGGGGTGCCACAACGGGCCTTCGCCCAAAGCGCACGGGCAGTCGTCAAAAACGTCCATCACACCGCCGCATCATAAGCCGCGACCATGTCCACCGCGCGTGCAGCCACATCCGCCACGGACATCCCCGGTTTGTAAAGTGCGGAACCAATTCCGAAACCTGTCACCCCAGCTGCAAACCAATCCGCAAAATCATTGGGGCCGACACCTCCTACAGCAAAGGTTTTTGTCGCCTCTGGTAAAACCGCGCTGATCGCTTTTAGCCCTGAAACCCCCAACAACGAGGCGGGAAAAAGCTTTAGCCCGTCCGCACCGGCGTGCAGCGCCGTAAAACACTCGGTCGGCGTCATCACACCAGGAAAGGACAACATCCCGGCCTGTTTTGTTGCCGTAATCACCGCGGCATTGGTGTCCGGAGAAACCACCATATGCGCGCCCATGTTGTGCAAGGTGTCCACATCACGCACGTCCAGAACTGTACCTGCGCCGATCAGTGCGTCGTTTCCGTGTTCCTGTAGTATATTGTATATACTTTCAAACGGCTTAGGTGAATTCAGTGGCACTTCAATCTTGGTGATCCCGGCCTGAACCAACGCGTCAGACACTGGTTCGGCT
>CAZJAW010000230.1:0-4731 GCA_964544035.1 uncultured Rhodobacterales bacterium | reverse complement strand
TCGCAGAAACAGGCGGCTTTTGTTGGGCCTTCGGCCTTTGCCCACAAGGCCGGGCTGCATGCTTCGGCGATCCTCAAGGACCCGACGACATACGAACATATTGACCCGGCCACTGTGGGCAACGCACGCATCATTCCCATGTCCAATCAGGCAGGCCAATCCAACCTGCGCAAGCGCCTGACCGAAATGGGGCTGGACGTCGCGCCCAAAGACCCAGCATTGGCGCGCATTCTTGATCAGATCAAAGTGCGCGAGGCTGATGGCTACAGCTATGACGTGGCGCAAGCCTCCTTCGAATTGCTGGCGCGCGCCGAACTTGGCCTGCTGCCAGAATATTTCGAGGTCAAACGCTACCGGGTCACCATTGAACGCCGCAAAAACAAGAAGGATCAGATGGTGTCCCTGTCCGAGGCTGTCGTGGTTGTCAAAGTCGACGGGAAAAAGATGCTGTCCGTGTCCGAAAGCATGGACGAACACGGCACGGATCGTGGCCCTGTGAATGCGCTTTCCCGTGCGCTTGCCAAGGATCTGGGGCGGTATCAAAAATACGTCGAAGACATTCGTTTGGTCGATTTCAAAGTCCGCATCACACAAGGTGGGACCGAGGCGGTGACCCGTGTCATCATCGACAGCGAAGACGGGCAGGGGCGACGCTGGTCTACCGTGGGCGTGTCCGCCAACCTTGTGGACGCCAGCTTTGAGGCGCTTTTAGATGCGATCCGTTGGAAACTGGTGCAGGACGGCGTGACATGAGCCCTGAAGAACGCGCAGCGTTTTTCACCGTGCATTGCGACTTACCCCGCGAGGGGCCGGGCGAGGCGGCGGATGTGCTTTGGGCTTTGGGTCATTTGAACGCCACCGGCCCGTTGGATGTCATGGATGCGGCCTGTGGTCCGGGGGCGGATTTGATGACGCTGGCCAAAGCGCTGCCCGATGCGACAATCACCGGTATCGAAAAGACCCCGCATTTTGTGATTGAAGCGCAGGCGCGCACTGCCGATTATGCGCCACGTGTGTCCGTGATCGAAGGCGACATGGCGCAACCCGGCGGACCTTATGATCTGATCTGGTGCGCGGGTGCGGTTTATTTTCTGGGTGTCACCGAAGGTCTAAAAATCTGGCGCACTGCGTTGAAATCCGGCGGAGCGGTGGTTTTCTCTGAACCCGTTTTGCTGGGCCCGCGAACCCCAGAAGTCGCCGCGTTTTGGGAAGAATATCCACAGATCACAGACCTTGATGGCATAATCGCGCGTGTCGAAGCCGCAGGTTATTCTGCGCGTGCCCATCGTATGATCGTTGGTGCGCCGTGGGATGCCTATTACGCGCCGATGCAATCCCGCATTGATGCGTTGCGCGGTCAAAACCCGGACGCGGCATTGACGGCAGCGCTTGATGAAAACCAACTTGAAATAGACCGCTGGCGCGCCGCACCCGATCAAATCGCCTATGCATTGTTGATTGTGACACCGACGTGAGCCTGCCTGAAGCCATCATTCCTTGCGCGCAGATCGTCGAAAAGGGCGATGCGGATCGCTTTCGCACGGTTATGGCTGCCCCTTTGGCCGCACGTGCAAAACTGTTCCCGCTTTATGCGATGAATATCGAAGTCTCGCGGGCGCCATGGGTGACAAAAGAAGCGATGATTGCCGAGATGCGCTTGCAATGGTGGCGCGATGCATTGGAAGAAATCGCCAAGGACACAGAGGTACGCAAGCACGAGGTCACAACGCCTTTGGCAGAGGTGCTGACGCAAGTTCAGGCGCAACGCCTTGACGAAAGCGTGGCGGCGCGTCGCTGGGACATTTACCGCGAGGCATTCGAAGATCAGACCCATTTCGATGCCTATATCGACCAGACAGCAGGCCATTTGATGTGGACTGCCTGCGAAGCGCTGGGTGCTGGTGCTGGTGCTGAAACAAGCGTGCGCGACTTGGCCTATGCTGCCGGGACAGCCGCGTATCTGCGCGCGGTACCGGCATTGGCGGCCGAGGGGCGCATTCCGCTGTTGGACGGGACCGATGCAGGCGTAAAGGCACTGGCGCAGCGGGCACTGGATCGCATGACGCGACCCAAGATCGCCAAAACCGCACAGCCGGCACTTTGGCCTGCCATCGGTGCAGGCAAAACGTTGGCGGAAATTGTCCGTGATCCGGGGGCTGTGGCTGAAGCGCGTCTTGATCCCGGTATTTCGTCGTTTCGCCTTGCGCGCACCGCGCTCATAGGGCGTTTGGCGCTTTAGACAGGTGCCGCTTTGGGACGTGTCACCAGCCAGATCAATGATCCACCCGCCAGCGCCAGGAATGGGATCATCGCGAGGTTGACTGCGGCCCAACCCTCGACAGGCGAACCGCCCGAGCAGTTCATCAACCCGCCCGATGCAAGCGAGGCTAGGGTGACACCGCCAAACACCAACAGATCGTTCAAGCCCTGCATCCGGCCACGTTCATGCGGTTCGTGCGCCCCGGCCAGCATGGACGTGGCGCCAATAAACCCAAAGTTCCAGCCCAGGCCCAAAAGGATCAGCGCAATAAAGAAGTTAGGCAAAGCAACACCCGACAGCGCAACGACGCCTGCCAGTCCAAGGATGGCAATGCCAAGCCCCGTGATCTTTTCGACCCCAAATCGCGCAATCAAGTGGCCTGTGAAAAAGGACGGCGCGAACATGGCCAGCACGTGGCCCGTGACCACATCAGCGGCAATGTTCTTGTCAAAACCACAGCCCACAACGGCCAAAGGTGTCGATGTCATCACAAGGTTCATCAACGCATAGCTTACCATCCCGCAAATCACCGCAACCGCGATGCGCGGTGTTTTTAACAGCTCCAAGCGAGTACGCCCTTTTGGTGCGTCCATGGCAGGCGCAGGGGGTTTGGGGATGTTGATGAACAAGAACAACAACGAGCCAACAATGTTCAGTAGGATCACCGCGATATAGGTGCCAAGGAACGGGACCACATAGGCGTCAGCCGTCCATTTCACCAGTTGTGGGCCAATGATTGCAGACATGAGGCCACCAGCCATCACATAAGAAATCGCCTTGGGGCGAAAGGATGCAGACGCAGTGTCAGCGGCGGCAAAGCGGTAAAACCCTTGCGCAGACATATAGATGCCCGTCAAAAAACTACCCAACAAAAAGATGGGGAAGGACGCGACATAAAGCCCATATGCTCCAACAGCGCCACCGAGTGCGCCGCCCAAAGCGCCAACAAAAAAGCCAGCGCGTCGCCCGTATCGCTGCATCAGCGCAGACACAGGCGTGGCCGACACCATCGAACCCAAAACGATCAAAGAAATCGGCAAGGTCGCAAAACAGACGTTAGAGGCAAGCGATTGACCGGCCAGTCCTCCCATCACAAACATCATCGGCATTTGGCTGCCAAGGATGGCTTGCGCCAACACAAGAACCACCACATTGCGCTTTGCGCGGCTGTCATCAATATCGCTCATGATGTCTGGTTACGCCCGTTGCCTTAGGTGGGCAAGCGCCGCAATGCCGCATCCTTGCACAAGTGGTTGCGCAGGGCGCTCGTGAGGCTAGGGTGCGGCCATGACTAAACGACCCCTCATCGCCCTGTTGGCAGGCGCCCGAGAAGCGCAGGATGCCGCCGCATGGCTAAGCCATACGCAGGCGGACTGCGTTGTGGTTTGGGCGCGCGACAGTGCGTCTGCGCCACTGAATATGCGCACGGTTGCTGAAGTGCCGCAGGATGTGTCGGGGGTGTTGGACGTGACCCATGCTTTTGATGTGCAGACACGGATCGCAGCTTTGGCGCGCGCGCCGAATGCGGCCTATGCTTGCGTGCAACGAGATCTTTGGGTGCCGAGCGCTGGCGATAACTGGACCGAAGTGGACAGTCTGGAACAAGCCATAGCTGTGCTACCTGCGCGGTCACGGGTCTTTGCGGCGACTGGGCGCGAAAGCCTCAGTACTTTGCACGCCCATGATGGCCCTGTTTACTTGCGCCAGTTGAAGCAGCACTCAGAACCCACAGGGCATAAAAATTGCAACTTTGTCTTTGGAGTCGCCCCATTTACACCCGAGGATGAGGTCGCCTTGTTTCAAAAGCTGCGCATCGATGTGGTACTGGCGCGCAATATCGGCGGGGCAGGCAGTTTTCCAAAACTGGCGGCTGCCCGCATGCTTGGCTTGCCTGCAATCCTATTGCACCCGCCCGCGCGGCCCACGGGGCCCAACCTGCGCAGTGCGCAAGACGTCTCGCAATGGGTCGCGTCATTATGACAGGACGTATCATTGAAACCGACGCTGACGTCGCCGACGGTGCTGCGTGGCTCGCCCAGCGAGACCCCGCATTAGCGCGTGCGCTTGAGATCGCAGGCCCACTGCCGTTGCGGCGTCGTGCAGACGGTTTTGCTGCACTGTTCAACGCGATCATTGGCCAACAGGTCAGCACGGCCTCAGCCTCGGCCATCTGGGCGCGGTTGGACGCAGGCGGGCTTACCTCTCCGGCCGCCGTGATCGCAGCAGGAGAAGACGGTCTGCGCGCCGCCGGCCTAAGCCGACAAAAGATCGCCTACGGGTTGGCTTTGGCAGAAGCGGGCATCGATTACGACGCTTTGCGCAACGCTCCGGACGCGGACGTGATTGCGACGCTCACTGCAGTCAAAGGCATCGGCGTTTGGACGGCAGAAATCTATGCGATGTTTGCACTGGGGCGTGCAGATGTGTTTGCGCCGGGTGATCTGGCCTTGCAGGAAGCGGCCAAGCTGATC
>CAZJAW010000229.1:0-4739 GCA_964544035.1 uncultured Rhodobacterales bacterium | reverse complement strand
TTTCAAGCCAATCGGCAGGCTCTCCAAATAGGCGTTGGGTGTTTTGCCATCGTAGCCGATGCCGTCGATGATATCGGCGGCTGGTGTGGGCGCTTTGAACCCGTCACTGTCCCAAGGGAAATCAGCTTCGTTGGCCAAACCTTCGTCGACCAGCATGCGTGCTGCTTCGAGGTAGATCGCAGGTTTGTAAACTTCGGCGGCGGTGTCGAAATACCACTGATCCGATTTGGCTTCCGCGATCTGTCCCCAGCGACGCATTTGGGTCAAATACCAGATGGCGTCGGAATAGAACGGATAGGTCGCATTGTAGCGGAAAAACACGTTGAAATCGGGGGCCGGGCGGCGATCGCCCTTTTCGAATTCAAAGAAACCGGTCATCGAATTGGCAATCACTTCGCGATCCGCTCCGACATATTCCGAACGGCTTAGGATCTCGACAGCTTCTTCGCGATTGGCGTTGTCGTTTTCGTCCAGCCAGATGGCCGCGCGGATGAGTGCTTTGGTGATGGCAAGCGTCGTGTTTGGGTTTTCCGCAGCAAATTCTGCGTTCAGACCAAATACTTTTTCAGGGTTGTTTTTCCACATGTCGTAGTCAGTCACGACTGGAACACCGATGCCTTTGAACACGGCTTGTTGGTTCCATGGCTCACCCACGGAATAGCCATAAATAGTGCCAGCTTCCATTGTTGCGGGCATCTGTGGTGGAGGTGTGACACTCAACAGCACGTCTGCACCGATCTGACCGGACACGTCTTGTGGGCTGTAAAAACCGGGCTGAAGACCACCTGCGGCCAGCCAGTACCGAATTTCATAGTTGTGCGTAGACACGGGAAACACCATGCCCATGTTGAACGGCAGACCTTGGTCTTTGTAGTCTTCAACCACTGGCACAAGCGCTTCTGCACTGATTGGGTGCTGCGGACGACCATCGTCCATCAGCGGCACGTGCGGCTTCATGTCTTCCCAAATGTCGTTGGAAACGGTGATGGCGTTGCCATTCAAGTCCATGGAAAAGGGCGTAATAATATGGGCCTCAGTGCCGTAGCCGATGGTGGCCGCCAATGGCTGCCCGGCCAGCATATGCGCGCCGTCAAGTTGACCATCAATCACGCCGTCCAGAAGCACTTTCCAGTTGGCCTGTGCCTCTAGGGTCACAAACAGACCTTCGTCTTCAAAATACCCGTTCTCGTAGGCAATAGCGAGCGGCGCCATATCGGTCAGCTTGATAAAGCCGAACGTCAGCTCATCCTTTTCAAGGTCCAACAATTCAGCATGTGCCGTGGTGCTCAATAGAGCGGCAACTGTCCCAAAAGTTGCTAAAAATCGTGTCATTGCGTTTTGTCCTTTCGAAAACAAAAAAAGCCGCCCACACCGGAACGCGAGGGAGGAGGATGCGCGACCCGGAGTGAGCGACTTTGCTCTTGTTAGTGCCTCTTGCGGTAGAGGCGGTCAGAAGCAACCTTGCTTCGTTAAACTTAGATTAACGTTCTGCGCGTTACCGGAACAATAAGGATTCGATGATTCAGCGTGGATTCTCGCTGCGATGCAGCGAGTGCTGATTTTTTAGTCAAAATTCAGCACCAAAGTCATAAGTTTTGCCATCAAAGAAAGCATCCGGCCCCAGAATCATCTGATCCTTTGTCGAAGCGACAGCTGTGGGTTGATCCAACGCGCCCTCGATCTTGGCCGAAGCGCCGGGCATATCGATGCCCATCGGGCTAAGGTGCGCACGAAAGGAATCGGGGCGCATTGTGCTTTGGGCGACCTCAATAGCGTGGGCGCGATCAATTCCAGTGACACGCGCGATTTGCGCGCCGATCCAAGCGGCCTGACTACGCCATGGGAAATTGGTGGCACGGTCGTGAAAGCGTACAAATCCCGGAACATGCACCGGTGGCCCGCCCAAGCGTGTTGCAAAGCGCCCCATCAAAGCGTGCTCCACCGCCGACATCGGTAGGTTCAGATGCGCGCTGCGCATAAGGATTTCGATGGCGAGCACCCGGTTTTCTGGCTTATCCAACCAATGTGCCGCGCGCCATATCGCACGTATCAGCCCCGCGACAGCTTTGTCATTATCTTCGATCCACGTGCGTTTCGCGGCCAATACCTTTTCCGGCGCTTGCGCCCAGATGGCACAGCCGGGAAGAACCAATTCTCCGACGCCGGCGCTAACAGCGACAGAGCCCCACGGCTCGCCCACGCAGAACACATCCAATTCGCCTGCGCTGACGGCATCGGCCATCAGGGGCGGTGGTGTGGTGATTATTTCGGGCGCATGGGCGTCTAAATTCGCGGCACTGGTCCAGTACTCAAATAACAAGCGGTGCATGGAAAATGGAAAGGGCACCCCAACACGCAACGGGTGATCAAACGCGTCTAACAAGGGCGCCATCGTTGCTATTGGATCGTCAAACCCGCCTTGCCATCCCTTGGCGCGCATCGCGTCTGCCATCTTTGAGGACACGCCAATCACTGTCCCATTGGCTGACAATACCATCAACGCGTCAATCTGCGCGGGCGCGCCACTTAGCCCAAGCGTCATCGCCGCAGGCATAGGCGATAACATATGCGCCACATCCAGATGCCCCAACGCCAACAAATCACGCAGCGCCGACCACGATGGTTGCGGCAACAGGTTTAGCTCGATCCCCTCATCCGCCGCAAAGCGCAGATCTTGCGCCACGATCAGTGGTGCACTGTCGACAAGAGGGACGTAACCGCAGTTCAGGCGCATACTCATGACAGCAAATCCGACGCCGTCAGTAGCGCCTGAGCCACGTCTATGACCTTGCGGTTTTGGGACATGGCCGTGGTGCGTAGCAGCGCATAGGCTTCTTCCTCGCCCATCCCACGCGCACGCATAATCATGCCCTTGGCGCGATCCAGCGTTTTGCGATCCGCAAGCGCCTGTTTGGCGGCTTCTAATTCCAGTCGCATCTGGCTCATCATCTGGAAACGCACGATGGCGGTCTTTAACACGGGACGAATACGTTCAGGTTGCAACCCGCCCACCACATAGGCGGACAGACCAGCCGTCACCGCTGCCTGAGTCATTTCATCGTCCGAGCGGTCGACAAACATCGCGACGGGGCGACTTTGGGCGTTCGAGGCGGCGCTGATTTGCTCTAGTGCGTCGCGGCTGGGATTGGCCAAATCGATCAGCACAAGGTCAGGGTCAAGCGCGGCCAACTTGCGGGCCAAGCCGATGACATCGCCCAAAACGACAACATCATCCCAGCCGTCTTCTTTAAGGGCGTCGATTATGTCACGCGCCCGGATCGGGTCGGATTCGACCACGGCTATTTTCATGTCTTTGTCCACGGAATTTGGAAACAACAGCGTCACTGCGTTTGCCAAGGTTGCGCGCTGTGTCCAGCCAAACGTTCAACCTAAGCGATCAGGACATGCGATGTTCTAAGGCAACGTGCCTGATTTGAAGGCAGTTGAAAATACCCACTGGTGTCGTGTCGTATTTACCCCCAATGTGCCGCTGATATCGAGGCACAAGGAAACAAAGATGGCCGCGCAACAATCCACTCCGCAAAACAGCAGCTATGACGTGGTGATCATAGGTGGTGCTATCATGGGTGCATCTACAGCATGGTTCCTAAGCGATAATTCTGACTTTGATGGGTCTGTCCTTGTTGTTGAAAAGGACTTGGCCTACGAAAACTGTTCAACGGCGCATACCAACAGTTGCATGCGTCAGCAATTTTCGACCGAATTGAACGTGCGCATAAGCCAATTCGCGGCCGATTTTGTCAAAAATATTCGCACTTACATGGGTAATGACCCGCGGGTGCCCAATCTGGCGATTCACAACTTTGGCTATATGTATCTGGCCGACACACCTGCCTTTGCTGACGTCTTGCGCGACAGTCAAGCGGTACAGCAGGCGGCAGGTGCCGCGACTCAGTTGATGACGCCTGAGCAGATCAAGGCGGCTTATCCTTTTTACAACGTAGACGATGTGGTGCTTGGCTCGATCAATACGGTGGACGAAGGGTACTTTGACGGTGCCGGTGTCTTTGAATGGTGGCGCCGTCAATCGCGCGAACGCGGGGTCGAGTATATCCAGAACGAAGTGGTCGCGATGACCCGATCTGGGGCGCGTATCGACAGTGTCACATTGGCAAGCGGAGAGGTCATCACTTGCGGTCAGATCGTCAATGCTTCCGGGCCGCGCGCTGCGCGTACGGCGCAGATGGCTGGGATCGAAGTGCCAGTTGAGCCGCGCAAGCGTTTTACCTGGATGTTTACCGCTGAAACGCCACTGGATCGCGATCTGCCGCTGACCATTGATCCATCCGGCGTGCATCTGCGTGAAGTTGGTGGAGGCACCTATCAGGCTGGCGGGCATTCAGACATCGATCCGTCGGTCGACTTTGACGATTTTGTCATGGATCACGCGATCTGGCAGGATCACATCTGGCCCGCGATCGCGACTCGTATCCCTCAGTTTGAGGCAATCAAAGTCACCCACGAATGGGCAGGGCACTACGCAATGAACACCTTTGATCACAACGCGATCATGGGGCCGCACACTGAGGTTGAGAACTTTGTTTTCCTCAACGGATTTTCCGGGCACGGCCTGCAGCAATCCCCGGCTATGGGGCGTGGCACCGCCGAATGGTTGACCTACGGTGAATATAAAACGCTCGATCTGAGCGCGTTCAATTTTGAGCGGATTACCCAAAACCGCCCCATCATCGAAAAAGCTATCATCTAAGGTACATAGG
>CAZJAW010000228.1:0-4759 GCA_964544035.1 uncultured Rhodobacterales bacterium | reverse complement strand
ATTTATGAACACTGCCTGCCGTTCAACGTAGCGCGCGCCTATGACGAAGCGCGCGGCATCGCCCATCCGCGCATCTGGACAGACAAACGCGATCTGGAAATGTGGGCGGATTTGCAGGGGTGAACTGGTCGTTACGCATATTTGGGCTCCCCTACCTAGCCGCGAGTTGGGTCTTTGGTCTTGAATGGAGAACAAAGCAACGCGCCTATGATGAGGCTGTCGGTCGGCTTAATGTCGCTTGGCCGACGACGACTTACGCGCAAAAACGATCAATCGCAAAAAATGACCCTCAGATCAAAAAACTAAGAAAAAGCGCAAGCAATACGTTGATCAAAACAGTCATATTGAACGCAACGATCATTACATTGGTTTCATATTTCATTGCTTTATCACGGAGCTAAATATGATCGCCACACGCTATACAACAGCTTTCCAACTTTACCCCTACTCCAAAGTTCCGGCACAAGACGGCGCGCCGACGCGTCACCCTGTCGTTATCGTCGGCGGTGGCCCCATCGGCCTCGCTCTCGCGCTGGACTTGGGGAAAAAAGGCACGCCGGTGCTCGTGCTTGACGATCACGAAGGGGCTGGCCTTGGCAGCCGGGCCATCTGTTTTGCCAAGCGCACTTTGGACATTGCCAACCGTTTGGGTGTCAGCCAACCAATGGTCGACAAAGGCATCGTATGGAATGTGGGCAAGGTGTTTTATCGCGACGGGAAACTCTTTGATTTCAACCTGTTGCCCGAGGAAGGCCATAGGAACCCCGCATTTATCAACCTCCAGCAACCTCATTTCGAGCGTTTCTTGTTCGAAGGTATCAAAGCCGCCCAACGCGATGGTGCGCCGATCGAAATTCGCGGGCGCAACCGGGTAACTGGGCTTACGCAATTCCCCGATCACACAGAACTTGAAATTGACACCCCTGACGGCCCCTATCAGTTAAGCGCAGATTGGTTGATCGCCTGCGATGGCGCGCGTTCAGACATCCGCGACTTGATGGGGCTGTCCTTTGATGGCCGCGTGTTCGAGGACAACTTCCTGATCGCAGACGTGCGCATGAAGGCGGAATTCCCGACCGAGCGTTGGTTCTGGTTCGAACCCACCTTTGAGGGCGCGGGCCAATCCGCGTTACTGCACAAACAACCCGACGACATCTGGCGCATCGATTTTCAGCTCGGCTGGGACATCGACCGCGAGGCCGAACTTGACCCCGCACGTATCCGCAAACGCGTTGATGCGATGTTGTCGTCCCAAGCAGGCGCAGTTCCGGATTACGAACTAGAATGGACGTCCATCTACACCTTCCAATGCCGCCGCATGGAAAAGATGCGCCATGGACGCGTGTTTTTTGCAGGCGACAGCGCGCATCAAGTATCGCCCTTCGGCGCACGCGGGGCCAATTCAGGGATACAGGATGCCGATAATCTGGGGTGGAAGCTGGATTTGGTTCTGAAAGGTCACGCGCCTCAGACCTTGTTGGACAGCTACAGCCAAGAACGCGAATTGGGTGCCGACGAAAACATCCTGAATTCATCGCGCGCCACTGATTTCATGACCCCAAAATCTGATGTCAGCAAGACCTTTCGCAACGCGGTTTTAGACCTCGCGGCCAAGCATGCTTTTGCGCGCCCGTTGGTCAATTCGGGTCGATTGTCCGTGCCTTGCGTCTATGACGGTCTGCCGCTGTTCGGCCCTGACGCACTGAATGGGCCGATGGTCACGCGCCCCGGCGCGGCCTGCACAGATGCGCCTTTTGATGATGGGTTTCTGCTGGATCAAATAGGTGGCGGTTTCACCTTGCTTGCCCTCGGGTCTCGTGATGCAAAATCTGTCACCGTTGATGATGTCACGGCCGACGTGTTGCACATCCCCGCACCTTCTGCCGAACTGGCTGCGCGATATCTCGGCGACGCCAAACAAGCGTTTTACCTTATTCGCCCTGATCAGCATGTGGTCGCGCGATGGGGGAATTTTGACCCTGAAACCGTCCAAAGCGCCCTTAAGCGCGCTTTGGCAAAGGATTAAGCAATGCCGCTCACCCTTGATCCCAACATCCCCGACCCAGATGGTTTCTATGAGGAATTGATCAAAGCCCATGAAGGGCTAAGCAAAGAAGACAGCGACGCGCTGAATGCTCGCTTGATCCTTGTGCTTGCCAATCAAATCGGAGACCGCGACGTGCTGCGCGCGGCCCTTAAGGCTGCGAAATAGCCATAACCGCTAGGCGGACAACGCCCGGATGACACCACGCAGCTCGGCCAGCCCGCGCAATCGACCGATCAGCGGGTATCCGGGGATCAGATCTCGGCCAAGGTCCGACAACATGTGATGCCCGTGGTCGGGGCGGAAGGGAATGTCGTGATCGGCCCGCCCTGTTTCGCGCCTGCGGGCTTCTTCGGCCAAAATCACCCGGATCAGGGCGACCATATCGGTGTCACCATCTAGGTGCGCGGCCTCTTCGAACGCGCCATCGGGATCTTTGCGCACGTTGCGCAGGTGTACAAAATGGATGCGTTCTGCCACGCGTGCGGCAATGGCGGGCACGTCGTTGATTGGATTGGCCCCCAACGAGCCTGCGCAAAGCGTGACGCCATTGGACGGGCTGTCATAAGCTTGCAAAACCCAATCGAGGTCTTCCCCGCTTGAGACAATCCGCGGCAGTCCAAGAATGTCGCGCGGCGGGTCGTCCTGATGCACACACAGGCGGATACCAAGGTCATCTGCCGTTGGCCCAACTTCTTGCAGAAACCGCTGGTAGTTGGCGCGCAAAGCGTCGCGGTCAATGCCCGCGTAAGCCTGCAATGCCTCGCGCAGACCTGCCACGCTGTAACGGTCAAACGCACCCGGCATCCCCGCCATGATCGACGCCAAAAGCGTGTCACGCGCAGCCTCATCAGCCTGCTGGTACCAAACAGCAGCACGCTGGCACACATCAGCGGAATAATCGTCTTCGGCCTCGGCCCGTCCTAGCATATGGATTTCGAACGCGGCCATTTTCACAGCCTCAAAGCGCAGGCAGGTCGCACCACCCTTCACGGGTGCTGCAAGATCAGTACGGGTCCAGTCCAGCAAAGGCATAAAGTTGTAGCAGATCGTGTGCACGCCTGCCTTTGCCAAGTGTACCATGGACTGGCGGTAATTGGAAAAGAGGTCCGTCAGATCGCCCTCGCCGCGTTTGATACGCTCGTGCACAGGTAGGCTTTCAACGACAGTCCAATCAAATCCGGCAGCTTCGACTTGGGCTTTGCGTGCCTCGATTGCGGACAAGGACCAGACTTCTCCGTAGGGGATATCATGCAGCGCGGTGACGATGCCACGCGCTCCAGTCTGAGCCACTTCTTGCAGGGAAATCGTGTCGAACTCCCCATACCAACGCCAACTTTCGATCATATCAGGGCCTTCTGTACGGCATTGCGCGCACCATTTTTGAACATTATTTCAGCGGCTTGCGTCACTGGCTTTAACAGGCGCGGCGCAAGATCGCTTGGAAAAACGTCTTCGAACCCCAGTAAGGCACGCACCACCTGATCGGGGGTATCACAGCCATCCGTCGCCGCACGCAAACGCGACGCCAAAGGATCGCGCACGTCAATCGGCGCACCTTGTTCGTCGATACCAGTCACGTAGCGCATCCATGCCGCCACAGCGAGCATCAGACAAGGCGACGCGCGTCCTTCGTCCATATTTATCCGCAAGGTGCCCAGCAGCCGTTGTGGCAATTTCTGGCTGCCGTCCATAGCGATCTGCCATGTGCGGTGCCGAATGCTTGGATTGGAATAGCGGGCGAACAACGCCTCGGCATAGGCGTCCAACGCGACCCCTTCGGGGGCGGTGACCGCTGGTATGATTTCGGCCCAGAGCCTGCGCACATAGGCGGCAAAGACTGGATCCCCCACCGTATCCGCAACCGTTTCGTGCCCGGCAAGATAGCCAGTATAAGCCAGTGCGGAATGCGTGCCGTTGAGCATGCGCAACTTCATCGCCTCATGGGCCGAAACGTCTGCAACCAGTTCGACCCCGGCGGCTGCCAGATCAGGGCGTGCGCCATTCACAAAGTCATCCTCAACCGCCCATTGTGCGAAAGGTTCGTGCATGACGGGGGCTGCGTCATGGATGCCAGTCTGGGCCAAGTTTGCGATGTCATCCGGTGTTGTGGCGGGCGTAATGCGGTCGACCATTGTGCACGGGAATTTGCCCTCGGTCGCGATCCAATCCGCCAGATCAGCGTCGATCAGGCGCGCCATGTCTAATACAACTCCGCGCACAACTGTGCCGTTTTCCGGTAGGTTATCGCAACTTAACACGGTGAACGGCGGAACGCCTGCCAAGCGACGCATCTGTAGAGCGCGCACCAGATAGCCGATGGCAGAGGTGGGCAACTCTTGGGCCAGATCGTGCTGTACATCCACGTGATCTGTGTCCAAAGCGCCCGTCGCCGGTATGTGGCAATAGCCTTTTTCTGTGACCGTGAGCGAGACGATCTTGACCTGCGGATCAACCATCGCCGCCAAAACCGCAGAAGGGTCTTCGGGCGCAACCAGCACATCGTTCAACACCTCAATGCGCCGCGTTTGCGTGGCCTCTGCTCCAAGCGAAACGGCAGTATAGGCCCAGCCCTGCCCGCGCAGCGCATCGCGCGTGGCGGGGTTGCGCAAAGACACACCAGTGATGCCCCAATCCCCACCAGAAGCCGCCATCGCATCGGCCACATAGACGCAACCGAACGCGCGGAAAAATGCGCCAAGGCCCAGATGCACG
>CAZJAW010000227.1:0-4784 GCA_964544035.1 uncultured Rhodobacterales bacterium | reverse complement strand
GAGCCCAATCTCCCCAATGCTGCGTTTCGCAGGAAGGTCTGATTTCTTAGGATTGAGCATCTGCGGCACGAGAAACGCACCGGACAAGTTACTTTGCCCGGTGCGTATTTCAGTAGATGATCCACGTCTGTGGCGATCAGATCAGAATGGTGCGAAGCCGTCCGATGTGGCGGACGGCACCGACCAGCGATCACGGGCGTCAGTCTTTGTTGGGACAGTGCCCGGTGCTGGTATCTGCCCGTTCTCACCATAAAGCCAAAGCACGAAATTCGATCTCTGGCCTTTGGTAATAGGCTCAGACGCATGTGGCACGCTGCCGTGGTGGATCAACGCCGTTCCCGGTTCAAACGTCAGTTTTTCAACGCGCCGGGTTGCGGGATCGATGAAGCTGACGGCAGAGCCGGAGAAACCTTCACCTGGCAGGTTGAGGTTGATGTTCAATGTCACCGATGAGGCGTCGGAATGGGGGCGCAAAGATGTGTCTTTGTCGGCCTGCCATTGGATCGAAAATCCAAAGGTCTGCGTGTCGTATCCCATCACATCCGGGAATAAGAGGCGCGAGATTGGGCGCATGTAAGTGTCCATCAGTCCGCGGTAAAAGGACTGAAACGCAGGTGCGCCAAGGTGCCCCTCGGAGCGCGGATCAAGCATTGCGCCGCCTCGGTTTAACGAAATCCCGTAAGGCGGGCGCAAGGGAATGCCAGCGTCTGCAACGCTGTCCATGTAGCTGCGCAAAACGGGCAAGCGTTCTGGGTCGAAGAACTGTGTTTTGTAGACGCCTGGAAACACCTCTTCCCAGAGGTTTTGAACGGCGGCTTCCTTCGTCGGATCTTCCCATGCAGCTTCAACGGCGTCGCGTAGGCGCGGGTCATAGAGGGTTTTGTCCAAGGCAGGGCTTTGGCCATCTTCCCATGCGGTCCATGCGTCTTGGAACAGCGTATCGTTTTGCTGCCAGAACTGTTGAACGGCAGGGGCTCGCTGCAACATTGCCTCGCGTGTGGGGCGTTCGATAGTGCGGGCGCGGTCTAGGGCGGTTTGTGTCATGATATGCTCCAACTGTCATATGTGTTTGGGTCTGTTGAGTGCATATCTATTGGACTGGTGATCGCATATAAATGTCGCTTTTTAGATAGCAGAATTTATATAGGGTATATAATAAGCCGGTTCATCATGGCTTGAGCCACGCGGGCGATTTTCCGATGTGCTCAATTAGAAAATCCATGAACACGCGCACTTTGCCAGAAACCACGTTACTTTTGGGGTAGATGAGCCACAACGCCGGATTGTTGACGAAAGTATATCCCGGCAGAACGTGCACCAATTCCCCTTGTGTAAGTTCACGGTGAACAGCCCAAAGAGAGTTAATTGAAATACCAGCGCCCTCCATCGTTGCCAGTTTCTGCGAGACCCCATCATTCAAAATCAGACGTTGCGCCGTGCGTCTGGGATCAAACACAGTTTGGCTGCCGCTTGGGTCAATGATGTCTTTCGGGTCAAGATTTCGAAAAGCGATAAAGCGGTGCGCGTTCAGATCGTCAAGGACGTGAGGCGTCCCGTCCCGTTCCAGACATTTTGGCGAGGCGCAGAATATGCGCGTGTCATCCGCCAGTTTGCGTGCCATCAGGCTGCTGTCTTCCAACACAGAATTGCGCAGGGCGAGGTCATAGCTCCCCTCAATCAAATCGAACTGAGCGTCGGACAAATGCAGATCAAGCGTCAGGTCAGGGTAGCGATCCATGAACGTGGTCAGCAAGGGTGCGATATAAAGCTGGGCGAATGTGCTGGGGGCCGCAAACCGCAATGTGCCGCTGATCTCTGCTTTGCCTTTGCCGAGTGCTGCAAGCGCCGCTTCCTCTTGCGCGATCATCTCGCGGGCATAGGGCAGAAAATCCTGGCCCTCCAAGGAGACAGATACCTTGCGCGTCGATCGGTGCAGCAACTCTACGCCCAACGTATGTTCCAGTTTGGCGATCCGATTGCTGGCCACAGCGGGCGCCATGCCAAGCGCACGTCCCGCGCCGCTGATGTTCAATGTCTCACAGGACAACACAAAAAGGCGGAGGCTTTGGATATCCATATTGTATATTTTTTCCGAATACTGAAATCATTTCTGATCCGTTTTTATATTTTCCAAAGGTGATAAGTCAAAGGTCAAGACGAAGATAGGAGCGAGACATGACCCAGACCGCGACCGTAAATTACCATGTTCACAAACCAGAACGGCAAGCGTTTCAACTGGATGCGGGCGGCATCATCGGCAATCTGATCGCGCCCGAATTGGCCCCAACGCAAGTTGAGGTAATTGACGAGCGCGCTGTCGGGGCTGGCACCACATTTGCAGAAAACTCCGTGGGCTTCACCGCTTTCCCAACAGCCGTGACTTCTTTTGGTGCGGACAACGCCTGGCGCAACACATATGATGCAGAGCTGACCAAACTATTGACCACGGAAGTTGCAGCCAAAGAGGTCATCATCTTTGATCAAACTGTCCGCATTGATGATCCTGATGCGGTGCGAAAGCCCGCCCGTAACGTTCACAGCGACTATAGCGCACAGGGTGCCAAGCAGCGTCTGATCGATATTTTGGGAGCAGAAAAGGCCGCAGAATGGGAAACGGGACGGTATGCGTTTATCAACGTGTGGCGGCCTATTGAGGCGGCCATCAACTCGGCACCCTTGGGTTTTATCCTGCCGTCAAGCGTCGCAGATGAGGATTGGATCTTGCTGGACCTCATCTACCCTGACCGCAAAGGACAGATCATGGGGCTGGCCGCCAATCCCGCACATGAATGGATTTATATGTCCAGAATGACCCCCGACGAAGTCGCGTATTTTAACATCTACGACAACAGCGGTCGGCCCTCTATCGGACACAGTGCCCTTGATATGGTTGAAGACCCCAACATTCACGCGGTGCGCCAAAGCATCGAGAGCCGGACATTGGTTCGGTACTAATCACCGCGCAAACCGTCCGCTCCCACCCCCTGAAAGGCATCCCCATGACCAAGACCATTCTCATTACTGGCTCCACCGACGGCATTGGCCTGTTAACCGCGCAGACCCTCGCGAAAGAGGGGCACACTATCCTGCTGCACGGGCGCGGCGCTGCGCGTCTTGAAGAGGCGGTGAACAAAGTCGGCGGTAAGGTAGAAACCTACGCCGCTGATCTGTCCCGCATGGCGGACATTCAAACCTTTGCCGCGGAAGTGACGGAAAAGCACGATCGCCTTGATGTGTTGATCAACAACGCGGGTGTGTTGAAGGTCCAGGACACAGTAACGGACGCAGGTCACGATGTGCGTTTCATGGTGAACACATTTGCACCCTACGCGCTGACCCGCGCGCTGTTGCCGATCATCCCCAAGGACGGGCGGATTGTGAACCTGTCCTCCGCGGCACAAGCGCCGATTGATCTGGGCGCGATGCGCGGCGGCAAACAATTGGGCCACAACGACGCCTACGCGCAAAGCAAACTGGGCATCACGATCTGGACGCGGGAGATGGCCAATGAGTTGCCGGACGGGCCTGTTGTTGTCGCCGTCAACCCCGGCTCCCTGCTTGCCTCCAAGATGGTCAAAGAAGGCTACGGCATCGCGGGCAATGACCTCCAGATCGGCGCGGATATCCTGCGCGAAGCCGCCTTGGGCGCGTCGTTTGCAGATGCATCCGGCAAATACTTCGACAATGACAGTGGCCGATTTGCAAACCCCCACGAAGCGGCCATGGATCAATCCCATTCGGCGCAGGTCATGAAGGGCATCGAAGACGCGCTTCAAAGCCTGAGCTGATCACCCGAGGGTCGGCTGCGGCCGCACCTCTTTCCTTCCCATAAACGCAACCCACCCGTCGGCCATCGCCGCGCGGGCACAGAAAAGGACTGTCCAATGAAATACGAGAACTTCCAAACCTTTGACGTTGAAGTCAAAGACGCCATCGCCACAGTCACCTTTGATTTTGGCACAGTGAATGTTCAGGGCCAAGAAATGCTCGCGGACTTGAACAGCCTTGCTATGCGGCTTGAGCGGGATCGCGAGACGAAAGTTGTGATTTTCCAGTCTGCCAACCCCGAAGTCTGGGTCTGCCACTACGACACCGAACTTTTGAAAGATATGTCGACTGAGGCCGTATCGCGCGACGAGGCGCAGCTGTTGGACCTCCAATCTGTGTGCGAACGCATCAGCAAAGTCCCGCAAGCCACAATTGCCAAACTCGAAGGGTTTGCGCGCGGCGGCGGTCACGAACTGGCACTCGCCCTTGACATGCGCTTTGCCGTGCGTGGCAAGTTCAAGTTCATGCAAATGGAAGTCGGCATGGGCATTCTGCCGTGCGGCGGTGGTGCATCGCGCATGGCACGTCAAACCGGCCTTGGCCGCGCATTGGAAATCATCCTAAGTGCGCGCGACTTCGATGCGGATGAAGCCGAAGCCATGGGCACAATCAACAAAGCCTTTGAGGCAGATGAGATCGACGATTACGTTAACACGCTGGCACAGCGCATCGCCAAATTCCCGGCGGAGTCGATCAATGCCTGCAAACAAATGGTCTACGAATCCATCGACAAACCCATTGATGACGCACTGAAGGCAGAAGCCTATTGGCTGTACCAAGCAACCAGCAAAACACCTGCTGTCAAACGCTTCGGCATCGCCGATGAGCAAGGATTGCAGCACGACATGGAAAACCAGCGCAATTGGGAAAACCTTGTGATGGATGTGCAAGACATCAACTGACGTTTTGCTTGGAAGCGGACATCTGGATCAATGAACTGGGTGTCCGCTTGGTCC
>CAZJAW010000226.1:0-4790 GCA_964544035.1 uncultured Rhodobacterales bacterium | reverse complement strand
CTTTGGCCAAATCCCTTCCGAAACCTTGCAAAACATGGTGTTTGGGGTTGCAACTTTCGACGTGCAGTAAGCTGCGCTAAAAGCCGCTTGCCTCGCAGCCTTTTCGCACAGACTGTTGCAAAGCAAACCGTTCACGTTTTAGTGTTGCCGCATTTACTTCATCTATTTGCACACCCGGCCGTACGGCATGGCCCTATTCCGACCGGGTCGAAAGGACAAATTATGTTTCCGACAAGTGTATTGAACGCCATGGCTCCCGTATTTTTAGCGATGCCTTTGAACAAGCAACTTGAAACCGCGTGTAAAGAAGTCTCCAAAGAAATTCAAAAGAAGGCCAAGTCCCTTCCCGCCAAGAAAATCACCGAGAAATTGTTAGACGGGATCGTTTGCAAACAGGCGGGCAAACTTGATCAAACCGTGACCAAGGAAGCGACCAATTTCCTCAAGAAGCAAATCGCAAAAAACAAAAAAGACCTCGACAAAGAAATCGAAAAAAAAGGGGCCGACACGTCTCAAGGGGTCGCACTGACTGAACTGCGCGGGGAATATGAAGCTGCAGAAAAGCAACGCGAGGCTTTGGAAAAAGGCAAGCCGCTCAAGCTATCCAAACCGAAAGGCGGCGGAGTGCATGTTCCGATCAAGTTCAAGGTCCTGTCCAAGGACAAGATAGAAATCGACGTCGAACTGTTCTTAGGTGCCGACCTAAAAAACGTGGGAAAAGGCAAACTCCCAATCACCTACGGGATCATCGGCCTAGGCGGGCGGTTCTGATCGTTCTCTACCGCGTCAATTCCAGATAAGAGATGTCGACAGCCCCCTGCCCGTCTAACGCCAGTTCGCGCGTCATCAGCGGCAGGATCGTGTCGGCCAACGTGCCGTCCTGCATTGCGCCCGCACGTACCAGCGGCGCATCGGACGCCAATGCAATCACCATGTAAATTCCCGGTGCCGCCGATGGTAAACGGAAGGAAAACCGCCGCTCATCCCCGATTGGATCATCAAGCTGGCGCATCAACGAAAACACCTGCCCATTAG
Organism: uncultured Rhodobacterales bacterium; assembly: GCA_964544035.1. GTDB lineage: Bacteria > Pseudomonadota > Alphaproteobacteria > Rhodobacterales > Rhodobacteraceae > Tateyamaria. The sequence goes on along the minus strand of CAZJAW010000226.1, from coordinate 3,755 downwards.
GATCAACCAAAGCCAGCCAGTTCTGCCGACCAGCACTGCCATGCACCGTGCCTAAAACCCCATCTGCGCGCGACATCGTGTTCTCGGACAAAGCCATTTCGATTCCGCCGCCTTTTGTGCCCTGAAACGCACGCGCAAAATCCAGAACCGCACATTGCGCTTCATTGATGCCACGCGGGACCACCTCAGGGTTTGTTCCAAACTGCGCCCCAAATGCCGAACTTAGACCCTGCATCGGTGCCAAATCGCGCGCAAACCCTTCGATCAAACCTGCATTGGCCCCTTGCGAACGCAACCCAGCAAAGGCGCATGCCTCAGGCACTGTCTCAGCCAAAAACGCCGCACGCGTGCCCTCGACACGCGTCAAACCCTCTTCCACAGTTCCTGCGCTTGGTTGTTCATCGCCTCCGCCTGTGGGCAAACCATCCCCCATCAGGAAAAACGCAGCGGCCCCGGCGGCCATCAGCGCGATCAACCCAGAACCGACCAAAATCCCTTTCCCACCAGACTTTTCCTCAACCCTTTCAACGGGCGGCATCGTGCTGGGTGCGCTGGTGGAACTGCGCGCCGCCATAGGCACCGATTGCAACCCCGGTACAACGCGGTCTTCAACAGGGGGTTGGGTATAACGCAGACGTTTGCCTCCAAGACCCGTTTCACCCTTCAGTACGCGCAATTCCTCAATCACGGCAGCCATAGACGGCACCCGGTCTTTTGGATCAGGCTGCAACATGTGGCCAATCAAACCTTGAAACTCTTCGGGCAAAAATGACAGATCCGGCACCGACTGCCGCTTTTGTACAGCCTCGACAAAATTTGTCCCCATCGGCATGGGTGTGCCGGTCAACATGCCAATCATGAGCAGACCCAGTGAATACACATCGCTCGGCCCTTCGGCCTGCCCACCAAAGGCACCCATCTGCTCGGGCGAGACATATTTCAACTTGCCTGCAAACTCGTTGCCAATTGTCGCTTCCTTGACGTTGTCGCTGCGCGAAATGCCAAAGTCGATCAACACGGGTTTGCTGATATCCCCGTTCTGCAACATCACGTTGTCGGGCGACAGATCGCGGTGAACAACACCGATGTTGTGGGCACGGTCCAAACCATCGGCCAGTTTCATGGTCAGATCAATCGTCTGCTCACGGGTCAGCGCACCACCGTCTTTGACTGTGTCTGACAGCTTTGTGCCTTCGATAAAGCCCATAATGATCGCGTGCAGGTTCAGCGTTTGGTTGGGCGGCACATAGGCAAAATAGCGTACAATTGCATCGTGATGTAGCTGGCGCATAGTGCGCGCCTCGCGACGGAACATGGCAGTGACTTTGTCGTCTTCCGCCATCTCAGGCAGGATCACCTTGATCGCGACGTTTTCACCGGTGCTTGTCTCGGTCCCTCGAAAAACCGATCCCATACCACCCTGATCAAGACGTTCCTCAACGCGGTACATGTTGTTGATGATCGTGCCCGGCTCCAGCGAACTCAATGGCGTCGGCGCAGCTCCGGGCGCCGGCGGAATGACTGTCGCGGTGTCGGTATGCGTTGTTGGACCTGATTTTGCATCGGAGGTGTTAGCAGGTGGCGGGGCCGTGACTTCAGGAGGTGTCGCCGGGGCCGAGGCTTTGCGGCTCACATCCGTGACAACAACTGTGCGGTCGTCATCGTCGCCCGCCGCAGCAGCCACAGTGGCCGCCGCAGCCGCCACCGCTGCAACGCCGTCAACGGAAGACACTTCACCAGCGCTGACATCAACTGCATCGGCAGCCGCACGCACGACTTCGGGCGCCATGATCGTTCTGTCTTCATCCTCTTCGGGCACATCCGCATCGGCTTCGCCTTCAGCATCGGCCTCAGCAATAGGGGCACTATCTGGCGGGTTAGATACGACACCATCCGAGGTTGTCGAACCCTCGCCTGCATCCTCGCCCTCCGGGGCATCCGGCGCAACTTCACCAACAGGCGGTACGCCAACTGTCGAAATGATCGTTCGATCCCCGTCATCTTCAGGCATGGCTTCAGGTTCAGACTTTGGGATCGGCTGAAACAAAACAGTCTTTTCGTCTTCGTCTAACCCTACATCCGGCGTTTTGCCCGGCAGTTGGTCTTTTTCGTCACTCATAATTCGCCCCTGAATTCGGGATAATCGCCTTCAATTGTCAATGCAGGAAAACCGACTTTGTGACAGCGTACCATCACAACCGATACATTGTCTTTTCCGCCCCGCAACAGCGCCATGGATATCAATTGGTCACATAATGGTTCTAACGACCCTGTCAGCCCGCTGTACAGCACATCCGCCAGTTCCGCGTCTTCAAAATACTCCGTCAAACCGTCCGAGCACAAAAGAAAGACGTCGCCGTCCAACAGTGCCCCTTCCACCATGTCACATTCTGGCAGTTCGGTCACGCCAATGGCGCGGGTAATCACGTTTTTGCGTGGCCAGTCTTCGGCCTGTTCGGCCGTGATGGCTCCAGTGTCCAGCAGCGCCTGCACTTCGGTGTGGTCTCGTGTGAGCCGAGTCAACTGATCGCCGCGCATGCGATAAATGCGACTGTCGCCCGACCAGATACAAGCAAAGTGGTCCTGTTGGATCAACAAGGCCACCACAGTTGAACCAATCGTGCCACTGCCCAATTCTGCCGCCTTGCTCTGAATTGTTTTGTTGGCTCTGGTCAGGCGCGCCATAAAGCGGGCGCGTAAATCCATGGCTCCCGTGGGTTGACCGACAGTGCCCAGTTCTTCGCAAATGGTCTGGCTGGCAAAATCACCAGCGGTGTGGCCACCCATCCCATCTGCCACAACCCACAGACCCGAAGCAGGTGCAGCCATCACCGAATCTTCGTTCAGTGTGCGCACACAGCCAACGTCAGTGCGTTTGGTCGTTTCAAATGACATCATCTCGTCTGTCGCCATCACCCGTCTATCCGTCATCCCTGCCCGCTCCCTGCTTCGTCTTGTTCTTTTTCTTGATCTGCACTTATCCGCAGCCTGTCTGTCAATAACCAACGCATCGCTTCGGCATCTGGCAGCCCATTGATAGATAGCCAACCCGCCTCGCGCGACTCTGTACCCGGTTGCCACCAATGACTTCGCCCGTATTGCGCACAATATGCATCTGCCTCTGCTGCGTCGCGGAACAAATGGCCCAGATTATCGTCTCCTCGCGTCCCCCATAGCATACCTGCAGTGCTTGCGTCATAGGGTGTACCGACAACGGGCGGCAGATCAAACCCAGCCATCAATCCCTGCGCACCCCCCTGCCCTGCGTTGCGCGCCTCTATGGTGCTCAGATGGGCGCTTAGAGCCTCATATGGTGCAGCGTCGTGCCCACCATGGACAGGTGGCGGTGTCACCGGCCCACCCAGCCCCAACATCAACGGATAGCGCCGCCCCACTTTATCGCAAGACGCGCGCCAAACACCGCAAAGTGGTGTGCCCAAAATTTCAGGACCAATCCAGAACCGCAAATCGGGCGCCCCATCCCAACTGTCTTCCCATGCTGGGCCAAGCATAGCGCGCGTCTGTGGCAGCACCACTTGCACCCACGCTTCCAAGACAGCTTGCGCGTGCCCGTCGAGGCCAAGCGACAGAAAGTCGCCAAACCCGGGGTGCTTGCCGTATAAAACAACGCTCACTGTGTTATTTCATCGCGTTTTGGCACGATATCTCCCGAAAGGACTGCATAAGGAACGGAACGTCCGCCCCTCCGAATTCAAACCGAAATGTGGCTCTATAAGGCCCAAGATCATGCGCCA
>CAZJAW010000225.1:0-4795 GCA_964544035.1 uncultured Rhodobacterales bacterium | reverse complement strand
CGTTTCATATGTGTTATCCTTGTTTGTCTTTTGTCAGAATGTTTGCGCCCAGCCGTTCAAGCGCGGCACGCAACCCCTCATCCGCGACCGGAGCAACGACGACGCTTGCGGCCTTGTGCATTTCCGGTGCCGGGGGTTTTGGGCTCGTGTCTTTGGGTTGGTGATCAAACGCCACTTGCCCCTCGGCAAAGCCTGTGGCGGCCGTTTGGGTGATACGAATTCGAGCAATCGCGTTATAGCCGTAAACCGCGTTCACCTTGGTGCGCAGCTGTTCCTTTTGCATCTCAAGCATCGGGGCTTGCGCGCCTGTGGTCAGCAACGTCAGCGTAGCGCCCATGCCGCCGCGGCCATAGCTAACCTCAACCGGACGCGAGACGGCGGCAACATCTGCGCCCGCCACTTCGGCCCAATCGGTCAGAAGGCGCGACTGCGCAAAGCCTCGGCTTTCACTAGCGCTACGAATCCGCCCGGTCAGCAATGATGCCGTCCGTTTGAATCCGTTTGTTGTGGCGCGGCGCGGAGCCATGGCTATGTTCCTTTTCACTTGCCATATCATAGCGGGCCGCGTCCTTGGGACCACCCGTCATAGTAAGGGATACATAACGGTTGCGTGATCTGAGCGATAGTCTGCTGAAATGGTACGATGTGCATGCCCGCGCAATGCCATGGCGTGTGGCCCCTGCTGACAAAAAAGCCGGTCAGCGCCCTGACCCTTATGCTGTGTGGATGTCCGAAATTATGCTGCAGCAAACAACTGTTGCGGCAGTAACTGCCTATTTTCAACGCTTCATGGCACGTTGGCCAACTGTGGTTGATCTTGCGAGGGCTGAAGATGCCGACGTGATGGGCGAATGGGCGGGTCTTGGCTATTATGCTCGTGCCCGCAACTTGTTGAAATGCGCCCGCGCCGTTTTGGCCGATCATGGCGGCACGTTTCCGCCGGATCACGCGGCGTTGCTAAAATTGCCGGGAATCGGCCCCTACACAGCGGCGGCAATATCTTCGATCGCGTTTGACCAACGCTATGTTGTTGTCGACGGCAATGTCGAACGCGTCATGGCGCGGATGTTTGATGAACACACGCCTTTGCCTGCCGCCAAACCCATCCTGACGGCCCATGCTGAAAAACTGACCCCAAAGGATCGCCCCGGAGATTACGCCCAAGCTGTCATGGATTTAGGTGCTACGATCTGTTCCCCCAAGTCCCCGGCCTGCGGCATTTGCCCGTGGCGCGATCCTTGCAAGGCGCGCATCGCTGGTACAGCGACAGGCTTGCCTAAAAAGACACCGAAGAAAGCAAAACCGGTCCGCCACGGCACCGTCTATCTGGCCCAACGCCACGACGGCGCGTGGTTGCTAGAAACCAGACCTGATAGCGGGCTTTTGGGTGGGATGCTCGGGTGGCCTGGATCAGACTGGATAGGCGCAGAACATCCGCGCCCCACTGCCCCACCGTTTGAGGCCGATTGGGCCAAGCTGGCGGGAGAAGTACGCCACACCTTTACCCACTTTCACCTGATACTGGACGTGATGATTGCATCTGTCGCCGATGCGACGCCAAACACAGGCAAATTTGTTGCGCCCCAGGACTTCCACCCATCAAACCTTCCGACTGTCATGCGCAAAGCCTTTGATATTGCCAAAAACGAGTAACATGGCGCCGCGTCACGCTTGGCGCCGCGGATCCCAACCCCTAATGATGACACGAAGCGATCAAAGGAAGCGAAATGACCCAGCCCTCCTCAACGGCCCACTTTCAGAACGCTTTGCCCTTCGCATTGTCGTTTTTGCTGATGCCACTGGCAATCGTCACCGCGACCTATGGCGGTTGGACCCTGATCCTAATTCCTATGCTGACATGGAACTTGTTTTCGGCTCTCGATCTGGCCGTCGGATTGAACAACGACAACGCGGACCCTGAAACGCCCCAAGGTGATCTGTTCTGGTATCGCGCCATCACTATGGCTTGGGTTCCCGCGCAGTTCCTGTTGCTGTTTGGAATGATTGCCTATGTGGCACCGGCCGAGCATCTTAACACCTTCGAAAAGATCGCCGTCTTTTTTGGTGTCGGCGTGCTAACGGGCACAATCGGCATCAATTATTCGCACGAATTGATGCACCAAAAGAACAGGTTGGAACGTTGGCTGGCTGATGCTTTGCTGGCGATGGTGCTGTACTCGCATTTCCGCTCAGAACACTTGCTGGTGCATCACCGTTATGTCTCCACCCCGCGCGACCCTGTGACGGCGCGGATGGGCGAAAGTTTCTATCGCTATTACCCACGTGTGTTAAAGCAGTGCTTCCTGTCGGCATGGAAAGCGGAAAAAGCGATGTTGGCGCGCAAGGACTTGCCCGCAACCGACTTCTCTAACCCATATTGGAAATACGGCGCGCTGCAATTGGTCTGCTTTGTGCTGGCCCTTGCCCTAGGCGACTGGGTTGGAGTGGGACTGTTTTTAGTGCAGGCCGGGACTGCGATCTGGCAGTTGGAACTGGTCAACTACATCGAACATTACGGCCTAACCCGCAAACATTTGGGCGAGGGTAAATATGAACATGTCCAACCGCGCCATTCCTGGAATGCTGCGCACAAGGCGTCAAACTGGTTGTTGATCAACCTGCAACGCCATTCAGATCACCACTACAAACCCGACCGCCGTTTTCCTGTGCTGCAAACCTATACCGAGGCGGACGCACCGCAATTGCCCTATGGCTATCCGGTGATGACCATCGCCGCCATGATGCCAAAAGTTTGGCGGCGCGTGATGCACCCGCGCGTTCAAAAATGGCGCGACATGTACTACCCCGAGATCACAGATTGGTCCGCCTACAACAAAGCGGCCAACCCGATGCCTCGCTAGAGATTACTTGACCAGATAGTCGTACCAACCTTGAACGTTCTGAGTGCGCCACGAGTCGTAGTTTAGCCAATCGCTATAGTCTTCCATGAGAACAGCGTCTTGGATTTGCGCCAAAGCCAAACCGGACTCGATACCTTCCAGAACCTCAGCGCGCATGGTTTCCATGTAGGTAATGACATCCCCCAAGTCGGCCTTAACACCCGTGGCGCCGTGGGCAGGGGCAAAGACTTCGAAATCCAGCGTGTTCGCTTTTTTGGCCTGTTCGATCCACCCATCAGGGCTTGATCCCGGCATTGTGCGGAACGGCAACCTCTTGGGGGCTGCAACGTCAGTGATAAAGGCCACGTTTTCTGGGCGTACGACGACTGCAATCAGGTCTTCGCCATGTCCGGGCCCAAGATAGGTCATCTCGATGGTTTTACCCCCATGTTCCAAAACCATCGTTTCATCAAAACGTTGTGTGGGGGCCAGCCCATCGATGGCGGCAGGTGCGTTGGCCTGCGCGATGACGTGCGACGCCTCAAGTGCGGTACCACCAGAGGCATGGTCCAGATGGCTGTGGCTGTAGATCAGGTGCGTGATGGGTTTGTCTGTAATCTCGGACAGATTGTCCTTAAGCCACGTTGCTGCATCCGCGTTGATCGGGTCCACAACCACGACACCATCGTCGGTTACGACAACCATTGAAAAGTGAAAGTTGTTGCGGAAGCGGTAAACATCTCCTGCAACGGGTAAAAATCCGCGCTGCACTTCTTGGGCCGTTGCGGCTGGTGCGAACACAGCGGACGTCAGTGAAGCGACTGAAACTGCAAGAGCAGGCAATACGATAGATTTCGACATGGAAATGGTGCTCCGATTGATGAAAGGTCTAGAAAATCTTATGGTTTGGTCGTCGCCAAGACTATTCACAGCTACGTTACAACCAAAAGATGCGCACGTCACGATGTGCGCGTCGCGCGACTGGTTCCCTCGCGCGCAAAGCCGTCCCAACAGCGTCACCCCCGGATAAACCGCCACAGGTTCAACGCCATGTCAGAAATATCCGCAAGCCGTGCGGTTATATGCTCCTGAGCGATACCACCGCCACTATGCTTATCTGCTTCAAGACGTTTGACCAGACGCGCCAACCGCCTTCGATGCGTGCCCGACATAACTTGCAAAGGATCAACAAGCACCCCGGCGAATGTCGTCACCACAGATGCAATCATCGCCAACACGACACCCGTTGCCACGACTTGCCACGCGTCAAGGCCAGGTGAGAACACGCCATAGTACACTTCCCCCAAACCTTGACCCAGCGGGAAGTCACTGACAGCGCGGGTGTGCGCTGTCATTTCAGCAATCGGTTTGGTCAGCGACAACAATCCCGGCGTTGCCGTCTGAAATACGATAAAACCGGCGACAAAGATCAAAACAGTCGTCGTTATTTCGCCCACGGCGTTGCGCACTCCCGTATATTCAACGACCTCTTGCTCCAACACGTGATCGGGAACGGTGACGCCAACGCCTTTGGCTTCCAACTGTGTAAAAAAGGTCATAACGCGCGTGGCCACCTGGCGCGACACATTGGTTTGCAGCATGATCTGACGTCGTGACAGCCAGCGCGCGATCTTATGAAACCGCAGCACCTTGGCCAACAGCCCCGTCAGCCGCACAATCAAAAGCACTGGCGCCAAGAGTATATTTGTTGGTGCGCGCAGCAAATCCGCGCCAAACGCCGAACGATGCAAACGCAGCGTGCCTTGCAGGCCAAAGACCTTGCGCACAAACGCGCGTATCTCTGCTTGCTGTACAGCATCTTTGGTCACTCGGTCCATGGTCCAAAACCCCGATCTATGCGGTGTCTGTCTTTTAAGTGGGGTGCCTAGCCATAATTGAAAGCCTGTGCAGGCGATCAATACAAAATCAATGCCGGAAACACAGAAATCAAGAAG
>CAZJAW010000224.1:0-4796 GCA_964544035.1 uncultured Rhodobacterales bacterium | reverse complement strand
CACCGACACGAGGATTTTCAATCCACTGCTCTACCCCTGAGCTACCCGGGCACGGAAAGAAGGCGCCGCCTTCTGGGTGCAGGCGTGATAGGACGTAGACCGCACACTGTCCATAGAAAAACTAACAAAAAATGTGCGCTTTTTAACTTGGCTCGTTCAATGTGTCATTGGACCATCTTCGTCCGGTATCTCCTGATCCTCTTCACGCTCGGATGGGATGGCATAACCGCCATTTACCCAGCGCGCTAAATCGACATCCGCGCAGCGGCGCGAACAGAATGGGCGATAGCTCGCAACAGTGTCACGCTGACAGATCGGGCAACTCACACAAGCACCTCCGTCAACGGCAACCTCGCGCGTTTGCGCTGTAATTCAAAATGCCCCAGAGGGGTCCAACCCGCCAGCACCGTATCCACATCATCGGCCCGAAACGCAGCGCGCAGGGACGCCTCGAAAGCCTTGCGTTCTTTTTTGGGCATTGGGGCTAAGTCTACCGTGATCTGGCCACCAAGCCCGCGCACCCGCAACGCCGCAGGCAAGGCACGTGCACACGCCATGTTGGCCTTGAGGCCTGCCGCAAACGAGCCATCTGCCCCCGTATTCACATCAACGGCGACCAAGGCGCGTGTGGCCTCGACATACATGGACGCTTGTGCACCAAGGGGAACGCTGGGGCCACGCGCCGCATCCAGCGCGTCCAGCGCACCGTGAGTTTCAAAGCAACCCGCATCCGTCACCACCTCGGCGTCGCCAACCCAGTCGCGCCATGCCAATACATGCGGACCGTCCCCAAGCGTCAACACTTCGGCACCTGTATCAGTGTCACCCACGACTTGCTCGGCCAACTCGCGCATAGCAACGATGTCTTCAGCAACTGCGTCCTCGTCTGCACCTGCAGCGGCCGAACGCAGGATAAGACCCATGGTGCTGCCCTCCATTCCGTCATGGGCCAACGCCAGCAATGCGTCGCGCATATCGTCATCGCGTATACTGCGCGAAATATTCAGGCCCGGTGCATCGGGTGTAACGATCGCATAGCGGCTTTTGAACAGCAGTTTATGCGTGACGGGAATGGCTTTGCCTTCTTCGGCGTAGCCTGTGACCTGCACTTGCAGTGTCTCACCCGCAGTGATGCCTTTGACCCCGCGCAAATAGGCCGCCCCATCGGGTGTCTTTAAGAAAATGCCACCCTGCCCGGCCACGGGACGATCCGTGATGGCCCGGTAAATCGTGCCGGGACGCGGGGCGTCGCCCTCGATCAGCAGATCGGACAGGTGCCCATCGACCATCAAGGCAGCGGCTTCGCGCTCACCCAGATGATCCAATAAAATTTGACGACCCTTCATGCCCACACCTTCAATCCAGCCGCCTGCAACAGCCCTGCAGTTTCAGCCAATGGCAAACCGACGATGCCTGTGAATGACCCTGATATCCACGGAATCAATGCCCCAGCGGGTCCCTGAATACCATATCCGCCTGCTTTCCCGCGCCAGTCTTCTGTGGCGAGGTAACCGGATATCTCAGCTTGAGAGAGGTTCTTCATACGCACAGTGCTGACGACATCCTTTTCCCAGACTTGAGCGCCCTTACGCACCGCGACTGCCGTGATGACCCGGTGACGGCGACCCGACATGAGAGTGAGGAACGTGCGCGCCTCTTCTGCATCTGCCGGTTTTCCCAAAATGCGACGACCCAACGCAACAGTGGTATCAGCGCACAGAACGACATCATCAGCCGCTGCGTCTACGGCCGCCACTTTTTCACGCGCCATACGCGCGCAATACGGGCGCGGGAGCTCTGTTTTTATGGGGTCTTCGTCGATATCAGGGGGGCGTACGGCGTCGGGTGTAATACCCAGCTGCGCAAGCAACTCAAGCCGACGCGGGCTGCCGGAGCCAAGGATAAACCTGCTCATGGGCAACCTGCAGTCCGCGCAATAGCGCGCACTCTACTTGAAACGGTAATTGATGCGTCCCTTTGACAGATCATAGGGGGTCATTTCGACCTGCACCTTATCCCCTGCCAGAACGCGGATGCGGTTCTTGCGCATTTTCCCTGCCGTGTGCGCGATGATCTCATGGCCGTTTTCAAGCTCGACCCGGAACGTCGCATTCGGCAGGAGTTCCTTTACGACACCGGGAAATTCGAGCGTATCTTCCTTGGCCATGGTATCTCCTTGCTTCGACAATCCGCTGTAGATGCGGACGCGGCACTAAATGCGCTTCACTCGCACATAATTCAAGGGCTAATCCGTCAATTGCGTCACAGGGCGTGCTTCGGCGCGTCCTTGCTGCAAACACAAGTCGTGCCGATTGAGCGCAACACCACCCCTCCGTACGGCACCAATCGCCTCTGGATATACGTCGCCGCAACCCCATTCCGGAGACTCCTGCGTTCCAAGAGAAATAATGCCCTTGTCAGGAAACCAGCCCCAGCGAGCAACATACCCCCTGCCCCAAGCCAACACATCAACTGCTGGCGATCAGGGGATTGCCGACAATACTTGCACCTGATCGTGGCCCAAGACCCCGACCATGAGCCGCTATGCTGGTTCTGGGGTCGGTTTGATTTCCATAACTGTAGGCCCTGCTTCACTTCCAAAGATCATTCGCCAATGGGTTAGAAATTTCGGGAAAACTGGGATGATAAGCCCCCATGATAGCATCCAAACCATAACTGGCACCCAGACCATTCCAAACGCCAGCCCAACGCACCCTGCAATCAAGCGCGCCCTGTCTTGGTGCAAAAAAAACGATAGCCCAAGATGCACCAACTTTCCCCCATCCAACGGTTGGAAGGGGAACATATTGAACACCGCGAGGGCAAAATTGATCAATGCAAAAATGAGCAACCACATCCAAAGTTGCATGTCACCGGCCATGGCAGACAATTCAATGCCTTGAATCACCATATAGACGGCCACAGTGATAGACGCCACCAAGCTTAGAACGGCCAAAGCAATGCTGGCCAATGGTCCCATAAGAACCATCCAGAAAACGCGGCGCACGTCGCCGCCACCTGTTTCGCAAAAACCTCCGCCAAACGTCAGTGCGACCCGCTGGACCTCTAAACCTTGCCGCCGTGCAGACCACTCATGCCCCCATTCATGCCAAAGCACGGCCAGCGCAAACATCAGCGAATACACGAACGCGTCGACAGACAGGCCAAGATTCCCAGTCAGAATAGCAACAAAAAGTATGTGAAACAGCACCGCACCACGGGTCACGTCAATACGTGCACCCCAGGGGCCAGTTACGCTCCAAATGGTCGTGTCCAATTTCATGCCGGGACTTGCCTTTGCCATGCCGCTTTGCTCAGGTGCCATCAAACCTGAATAAATGGACAGAAATGTGACGCATCCTTCTATCGTTATCCTCACTGGCGCTGGTATTTCAGCCGAAAGCGGCCTTGGTACCTTTCGTGACGAAGGGGGGCTTTGGGCGCAGCACCGGATCGAGGACGTGGCGACGCCAGAAGGTTTTGCGCGCAATCCAAGCCTTGTGGTGGAGTTCTACAATACCCGGCGGGCCCAAGCGCATGATGCGGTTCCGAATGCAGGTCATGCGGCCCTTGCGCGGCTGCAACGTGAACACAAAGGCGAGGTGTTGTTGGTCACTCAAAACGTGGATGGGCTGCACGAAAAAGCTGGCAGTACAGATGTTGTCCATATGCATGGGGCGTTGAACTCAGCCCTGTGCGGCGCATGTGATCACCGATGGGCGGCTCCACTAGAGATGCACGTGGGCGAAGCCTGCCCAAACTGCGCAGCCCCAAAGGCACGCCCTGATATCGTGTGGTTCGGCGAGATGCCTTATTACATGGACCGCATCGAAACAGCACTGGCACAAGCAGACATATTTGCAGCCATCGGCACCTCTGGCAACGTTTACCCGGCGGCGGGTTTTGTGCAAATGGCGCGACATGTGGGGGCACATACAGTTGAGATGAACCTTGATCCGTCCGAAACAGTCGCTCTTTTTGAAGACACGCGTCCGGGCAAAGCATCCGTCACGGTGCCTGCTTGGGTGGATGACATCCTTGGCACTTAGGGCCCTGACCCTTGGGCGTAGCATGCTGCGCCACTCAAGCGTCCGGCCTTTAACTTGACACATCACGTATCGCCAATGTCCCAAGAATGCGTAGCACGGCAGGGTATTGGTGATTCATGTTTAAGGTCGGGCGCTCTTAAGCCCGAACAGGTGGTGGAGGACACTTCCACCTTATCCATTCACTCACATGTCAGAAAAGAATGCAGAGCAGAGGTATCCTCCGCCCCGATTCATTTCAGTTGTCCGTCGCGCCGTGTTCATAATGATCGTGTTCAGCGTGGTTGTGTTCAGCGTGATCGTGTGACGTAGTTTTGGGTTTGCGTTCATTGTCCACGGGGATGGTCACTTTCACCTCACCGGCATTTTCAAAAACCAGCGTGATTTTGATCTCGTCCCCTTGTGTCAACGATCCCGTTAACCCCATCAGCATCACGTGGTCGCCACCGCGCACCATCGGATGGGTCGCGCCTGCAGGCAACGCAATCCCACCTTCGACTGCGCGCATCTGCAAAATCCCGTCGCCTGTTTCTTTGTGCGTATGCAACTCGACCCGCTGGGCCGCATCAGTGCGCACCGCGATCAAGCGATCATCTGTTTCACCAGTATTGTGCAGCATCATAAAGGCTGCCCCCGATTTGGCGTTAGGACTGACCGCGCGGGCGTAGGGATCCTTCACTATGACATCATCAGCATGTGCCGGGAAAGCTAAAAGCGCGGCAGTCATAGCTGCCAAAGTTCGTATACGAT
>CAZJAW010000223.1:0-4802 GCA_964544035.1 uncultured Rhodobacterales bacterium | reverse complement strand
CCGCCGAAGGTCAGATGCTGTTCCTATTCTTTGGTGTCTTTCCATTGATGAACGCACTGTTTGATACGGTATCCTATGCCGCCACGCTGGCCTTGGTGCGTTGGGGCATCCGATCACCCTTGCGCGTAGCTGGTGTCATCGCTGGGCTATTGGATTTGGTGATCGCCGCCGTGCTGTTTGCGGGTTTGACCCTGACGCTGACGGCCGTGATCGCCGGGTTGAACCGCCTGAGCGGTATCGATTTGCTTGATCTGAATGGGCTGTTTGTTGATCTGGATGCCAATCTGTGGTCGCACCCTTGGGTGCCGCTGATGATCGCATCGACCCTGTTGCCAACGGCTTTGCATTTTGGTGCCAGCCTGTTGGCGTTGCAATCGCTGACGCCGCTGCGCGGGGTTGCAGTGACATGGACGGCACGCGTGCAAGATGACGCAGTGGCTGCCATCATCGCACCATTGGTCGCGGGGTTTTGCTTTGCCTTTCCGCTGATCCTTGGCGGTTTAGCCCTGTGGGGGCTGGTTGCCTTGGCCAGTTTTGTATGGCCTCATGCGGGTGGCTGGTATCTGGATCAATTGCTGGCATTGGCCACGGTGATTGCAGGCCCCTAGGCCGCGCCTATTGATGCACCCGTCAGCTGCGTACCTACTGAGGCGCCGGTCAGAGCTGCGCGCCTACTGAGTAGGCGCGACCAACGTCGTCAGCACAGCCGAGATCGGCGCAAGCGCCACACGCTCGGCGCGGTCCTGCAGCCCCCACAATAACAAAGCCGAGATCGTGTCAGACCGCACGCGTCCCACCATGATCACGCCACCCTCTTGCCCGGCGCGAAACGCGGCTTGATCCAGAAAGCGGCGAATCACGTTTGGCTTCTGGTCCGCACTGTCAAAGTCGCGAAAGACCAGCCCGGCAGGCACACCATCACGCACAGCCTGTTTTTGGATCGTATTCAGGCCTTTGGATTGCAGCACCAGACCATGTCCGCTGGCCAGAACCGCTTGGCTGATCTGATCGCCTGTTTCGTTGTCCACCTGCACACCATTACCCGTGCCCTCCATCAAAGCCACAGCTTCAGGCACTGCATTCAAGGCCGCAGACACAGTGACTTCGACATCCGCAGGCGTAGCCCCTTGTGGCAAATCGACCAGCGCCATGACCTCAAAGCCTTCTTCGCGGTAGTTGGTCATGCGCGCATTGGCATCAGGCAGGCTGGCATCAACGGCGAACGTCAACGCATGAGGAAAGCTGCGCAGTGCTGCAAGTCCAACCGGCCCGCCCGTCAGATCGACACCACTGTCGATCAGCACAATGGACATGAGCGGTTTGTCTTCAGCATTTTCGAAAGGAACAGCATGGGCAACGATGGCAGGCCCTTGCGGCGCCGGAGGAGCGCTTTCGTCCGTGGTTTCGGAGTCTGCTTCGGTTTCCGTTTCGGGTTCAGCTTCGGGGCTGGCTTCAATCGCAGGTGCGTCAACTGAAGGATCCACAAGCGTCACAGCGGGTCGTCCGATTCGGGGGCGAACGTCTACGTTCGGGGTTTCTGTGGTGGGCAGTTCGGCGTATTCCTCGCCTTCTCCCGTGAATGTTTCGTTTGCGGTTTCGCCAGCCTGCTCAACCGATGCCGCAGCGCCTGCGACCTCTTCAGTCGATGTCGCTGTATCTGCGACCTCAACCGGATTTGGTTCAATAGCCTCAAGTGCGGGCGCAGAGGCGTCCGTAACCAAAGTTGTAGCCAGTTCAGGTGCGACAGGGGCAGTTTCCAGGGCGATGGCGCGAGGAACCTCAGGGGCGACAGTGGCCTCTGGCGCTTGCGCAACACTGGCTGTGTCCGGCGCAGGTGCTTCGGCAATCGGAAGCGTCGGAGAATCTTCATCCACGTTCACGGAAAATCCGCTAGGAGATTCAGATACGACTGGCGTGGTTGGTTGCGCTGGATCAGTCGAAATCGACAGCTCAGTTTCCTCAACCGGCGCAGTCGGGGCGTCTGCCAGCGCCCCCGGCACAACGGGCGACACGTCCCCGACGCTCAAAGCACCATCCAACACACTCGCTGCTGGATCAGCCAGGTCGTCGGCTGCACCGGCTTGCGGAACAACAGGTGTGTCCGACCCAGCCTCGCGCGCGGCGGCAACTGTATCTGCCTCAGGAGATGCGACTTGCGGCGCCTCTCCACTGCGTACGATGTCCGCATCGCGCACTGCGGATGCGTCAGAAGACCCCCCCTCTTCGGGAGCGGCCACACCGCTCGGCGCTTCTACACCCGCATCTGGGCTTTGCGGGGCACCGGCCAGCACTGAAATGGTGCCTGCCCCGATGACGCTGACAATGCCGCCCCAAAACATGCCGCTTAAAAAACCTTTGGCCATAACTTTTTCCCTACACCTCGTCTTAGCAAAACCCCAGCATATCACTGAGCCTCACCTCTCGCTCTTTCGACCCGCCCGTCCTCTTGACGCGGGCGCGCGAGCCTGAGCATGTATGGCGTTAACTATAAGGGCCAATCGGCCCCCATGAAACATGAGATTTTCACGATGCTGCTGCTGATCGACAATTACGACAGTTTTACCTACAATCTTGTCCACTATTTAGGGGAATTGGGCACCGAAGTTGTGGTGCGTCGCAACGATTCTATCGATGTGCAGGACGCTATAGCAATGCGCCCCGCAGGCATCCTGCTGTCTCCTGGTCCTTGTGATCCTGATCAGGCAGGCATCTGTTTGGCCCTCACTTTGGCTGCGGCAGAAACCCGCACACCGCTGATGGGCGTCTGCCTTGGCCATCAAACAATTGGACAGGCGTTTGGTGGCAAAGTGGTACGCGCGCCAGACATCGTGCATGGCAAAATGGGGTCGATGCAGCACAAAGGCCGCGGGGTGTTTGCAGGCCTGCCGACCCCGTTTGAGGCCACAAGGTATCATTCGCTGACCGTCGCGCGCGAGGGCCTGCCCGAATGTCTTGAGATCACAGCCGAAGTCGAGGACGGTACAATCATGGGTCTGTCCCACCGCGAATTGCCCATCCACGGCGTTCAGTTTCACCCCGAATCCATACGCTCCGAACATGGGCACGCACTTCTAAAGAATTTCACAGATCTTCTGGCGGTGCCGGCATGAGCGATGACTTAAAGCCTCTGATTGATGCCGCCGCCAACGGCCCCCTAACCCGCGAACAAGCCGAATCCGCGTTCCAAATCTTGTTTGAGGGTCAAGCAACCCCGTCCCAAATTGGTGGCTTGCTGATGGCACTGCGCACACGGGGCGAAACAGTCGACGAATTCGCTGCTGCCGCCGCCGTGATGCGTGCAAAATGCAACGCAGTGAACGCGCCCGAAGGTGCGATGGATATCGTCGGCACCGGCGGTGACGGCAAAGGTACGCTCAACATCTCTACAGCCACAGCTTTTGTTGTGGCAGGCGCTGGTGTCACCGTCGCCAAACACGGCAACCGCAACCTCAGCTCCAAATCAGGTGCGGCAGATGCGCTGACTCAAATGGGGATCAATGTAATGGTTGGCCCGCAGGTGGTCGAAGCCTCACTAAACGGTGCCGGCATTGGCTTTATGATGGCGCCGATGCATCACCCAGCCATCGCCCATGTGATGCCAACTCGGGCTGAACTTGGGACCCGCACGATTTTTAATATCCTCGGTCCCCTCACCAATCCCGCTGGCGTCAAACGTCAACTCACGGGCGCCTATCGCCGCGACTTGATCCGCCCAATGGCTGAAACCCTGGGACAACTTGGATCGGATACGGCTTGGCTCGTGCACGGATCGGACGGCACAGACGAGCTCACCATTTGCGGCATCTCCTGGGTCGCAGCCCTCGAAAACGGAACAGTTAGCGAATTCGAACTGCACCCCGAAGAAGCCGGCCTGCCCGTGCACAAATTCGAGGACATCCTTGGCGGCACCCCGGAACACAACGCTCGCGCCTTTACCGCACTACTTGACGGCGCGCCCGGTGGTTACCGCGACGCAGTTCTGTTGAACGCCGCCGCAGCACTCAAGGTCGCAGGCAAAGTCACCGATCTTCAAGACGGCATCGCACTTGCGCGCACCAGTATCGACAGCGGTGCTGCTAAAGCCAAAATAAAAGCCGTGGCCGAAATCACCCATGCGTCCTGATCCCCTTCATCTTGCAAAATAAACTCCGGGGGTCCGGGGGCTGGCCCCCGGTTCTTCGCTCGCAAAAAGAACTAAACCCATGACCGATACAATTCTGGACAAGATCAAAGCTTATAAGCTGGAAGAGGTCGCCGCCGACAAAGCCGCCAAACCACTTGAGGCCGTTGAAGCTGAAGCGCAGGCAGCCAGCCCTGTGCGGCCCTTTGCGGATGCGTTGCAGCGCGCCAGCCGTGAAGGGTATGGCCTTATTGCAGAAATCAAAAAAGCCTCACCTTCCAAAGGTCTGATCCGTGCAGACTTTGATCCCGCAGCCCTGGCAATGGCCTATGCAGATGGCGGTGCGACTTGCCTTTCGGTGTTGACCGATACACCCAGTTTTCAAGGTGCCAAAGAATACCTTGCCCAAGCCCGAGGGGCATGTGATTTGCCCGCTCTGCGCAAGGACTTCATGTACGACACCTATCAGGTTGCCGAAGCCCGCGCTTTGGGCGCTGATTGCATCCTGATCATCATGGCTTCGGTCAGCGACGCTCAAGCCATCGAACTCGAAGATGCCGCGCTGCAGTGGAACATGGACGTATTGATCGAAGTGCACGACGCAGAGGAACTCGCGCGTGCCTCAGTCCTCAAAAGTCCATTGATGGGCATCAACAACCGCAACCTCAAGACGTTTGAAACC
>CAZJAW010000222.1:0-4809 GCA_964544035.1 uncultured Rhodobacterales bacterium | reverse complement strand
GTCAACGGCAAGGCCAAAGTGTTTTCGATCTTCTGACAGGTACCCAATACCCGCCGCAACAGCGGTGTTGGGTGCTCGAATGTCGACCTTTTGCCCTGCGACCAGAATGTCACCACTATCGCGTGGATCAGCGCCGAAGATGATGCGCGCAACTTCAGTTCGGCCTGCGCCCATAAGGCCAGCAAAGCCAAGAATTTCGCCTTTGCGCACATCAAAACTTACATCGCGTACTTCTTTGCCGCGCGACAGGTTGCGTACTTCCAATGCCACCGGGCTTTGTGATGTGTCGGGAATATCAGGTGTGTTTTGTGTGACTTCACGCCCGACCATAAGTTGGATGATCGTAGACAGCGGTGTGTCGGCCGCCTGCACCGTGTCGATATACGCGCCATCGCGCAAAATCGTCACACGGTCTGCGATGCGTTTTATTTCGTCCATGCGGTGGCTGATATAGACGATGCCGACGCCATCCTCTTTCAGCTTTAAGATAACCTTGAACAGCTCATTGATTTCGGCATCGTTCAATGCAGCCGTGGGTTCGTCCATGATCAAGACGCGGGGGTTGTAGGACAATGCCTTAGCGATTTCGATCAACTGTTGGCGCGCGATTGTCTGAGTGCTGACCTTGGTGCGCGGGTCCATCGCGAGGTTCAGGTCGGCAAAAATCTTGGCTGTATGAGCATTCAGTGCAGCCTCATCCAGACGACCAAAACGACGTCTTGGTTCGCGACCGATCAACACGTTTTGCGCAGCCGTCAGATCATTCATCAAGCTGAGTTCTTGATGGATGATCCCGATGCCAAGTTCTTGGGCCGCGCGTGGGCCATCGGGATCTACCGGTGCGCCATCCACCAGCATCTCACCGCCGTCGCGGGTGTAGATGCCGGACATGATCTTCATCAGTGTGGACTTGCCGGCGCCATTCTCTCCCATCAGGGCATGCACTTCACCGGGGCGTAGGTCGAAACGTACGTTCCTTAGCGCATGCACGCCGGGAAACCGCTTTTCGATCCCTTTCATCTCCACCAGATAAGTCATGCCGTTGGCCCTCCCAAGCCCAAACGCTGTCGCTAGTTCGCACCACCACCGCAGGCCAAGGTTGCATTTGTAGTGACCGTCTTCACATCACCGCTCCGATCTGCCACGGAACAAATTCCACCCCTCCAAAACCCAACTCTTCGCTTTTGGTCTGCGCCCCGGATGCGACACGGATGAACGTTTCAAACATCTCGGCCCCCTTGTCTTGCAAGCTTACGCCGTCGGTGATGATGTCACCGCAGTTTATGTCCATATCGTCCGCCATGCGGGCATACATTTCTGTGTTCGTCGCGACCTTGATGCAGGGCGTTGGCATGTAACCAGATACCGATCCGCGCCCCGTAGTGAATACGATCAAGTTGGCCCCTGACGCGATTTGGCCCGTTACGGAACACGGGTCAAACCCTGGGCTGTCCATGAATACAAAGCCCGTCTTGTCGATTTTTTCCCCGAAAAGATAAACGTCCGTGAGCGGTGCGTTGCCGCTTTTCGCAACGGCCCCGAGTGATTTTTCTAGGATCGTCGTCAGCCCGCCGCGCTTGTTGCCGGGGCTCGGGTTATTGTCCATTTCGCCTTTGTTGCGCGCGGTATAATCTTCCCACCAGCGCACTCGGTCTATCAGCTTTTTGCCGACCTCAACGTTTGCGGCGCGACGTGTAAGTAAGTGCTCAGCACCATAGATTTCCGAGGTTTCCGACAAGATTGTCGTGCCGCCATGACGCACCAGCGTATCGGACGCCACCCCAAGTGCCGGATTGGCCGTGATGCCGGAATAGCCATCAGAGCCTCCGCATTGCATGCCCACTGTCAGATGCGAAATCGGGGCAGGCTGCCGAGTGGCGTTGTTGGCCAGCTTGGCGATGCCGCGAAGTTGCTTAAGGCCTTTTTCAATCGTTTTGCGAGTGCCGCCTTCGGCTTGAATCGTCATATAACGCAACTCACCGTCAGCCCGGATAGGGCGACCACCGACAAGCTCTGCGACTTGCATGACTTCGCAGCCCAGACCGATCAAAATGAGTCCGCCAAAGTTCGGATGCTGCGCATAACCTGCTAGCGTTCGGAAAAGTGTGTCGTAGCCTTCGTTCGCGCCGGACATGCCACACCCGGTGCCATGGCTGATCGGGACAATACCGTCGATATTGGGGAATTCGTCTAGAAGGCCGGACTTTTCCGCCGCCTCAGCTATGAACTTCGCGACGGAACCTGAACAGTTTACGGACGTTAGGATGCCAAGATAGTTGCGCGTGCCCACCCGCCCATCGGCACGGTGATACCCGTCAAAAGTGCGCGTATTGTCGGCGGTCTCTAGTGGTGTCGCTTCGCTGGCGTGAGCATAGTCTTGTGCATGTGCACCCATGCCAAGGTTGTGCACATGAACATGGTCGCCAACCGCAATATTCGCCGTCGCTTGGCCAATGATCTGCCCATAGCGTAGCACGTTTTGACCAGCTTCGATTGCCGATATTGCGAACTTGTGACCCCGGGCCACAGGGTGCTGCACTGTCACCTCTCCGCACGCGTCACCTGCTGCAATATCGGCCAACGCAATGGCGATATTGTCCTGCGGATGCAGCGTCAAAGTGCGGGGCAGTGAACTCACGTGGTGCTTTCCTGTGGCTGACGGCTAACCTGTTCAGTACATCAATGCGTAGCTTGACAGGAAATATGTGTCAACTAACATGTCAGTCGAGGGAAAAATGAAAAACTCTGAATACGCGTTTGACATGGATAGCTTGGACGGCCCGTTGGGGCAGCGCGTCTATTCCATTTTGCGTGATCGCGTTCTGGACATGTCGCTGGAGCCGGGCGCCATTCTGCGCAAAAGCGTTCTATGCGAACAGTTGGGAGTTTCCCGTTCTCCAATTGCCGAAGCGCTGGGGCGATTGTCTTTGGAAGGGCTGGTCGACATCATCCCGCAATCCGCGACCCGCGTGTCACGCTTTTCCATGGCCAAACTGCTAGAGGAAAACTTCCTGCGTGAAGCGGTTGAAACGGCCGCTGTTGCCCGCGTTGCCAAAGATCATAGCGATGAACAGTTCAAACAACTTTCGCGCAATCTGCGCCTGCAGCGGCTGCTTGTTGAAGATAAAGACTTTCAAGGATTTTTTGAAGCCGATCTGGCCTTTCACGCAATGATTCTTAGCTTCACGGGGTTTCCCAAAGTATCCCAAGTCGCCGAGGAAATGACACTTCAGTTGCGCCGCGCGCGTAAGCTGATGTTGCCTGAACCGGGACGCGTCGCTGATGCAGTCGCTGAACACGAAGCAATCCTAAACGCGATCCAAGCCAATGATACGGCTGCTGCTCAGTCGGCTATGTCATTGCACTTACAACAGCTGATCAAACGGATTGAACCGCTTGAACGCCAGCA
The DNA here is from genome assembly GCA_964544035.1 of uncultured Rhodobacterales bacterium. Lineage (GTDB taxonomy): Bacteria > Pseudomonadota > Alphaproteobacteria > Rhodobacterales > Rhodobacteraceae > Tateyamaria. The sequence goes on along the minus strand of CAZJAW010000222.1, from coordinate 1,400 downwards.
TCCAGAATTCTTCCGCCCGACGTGAAAGCAAAGAGAAGACAATGATCCCGACAAATGTCTTGAACCAGCGCACACCGCGACCAGTCGATCTGACGCAAATCGGATTCGGTGGCGCGCCCTTAGGCAACCTCTATCGTCGTATCGATGAAGATGTCGCCCAAGCTACATTGGATGCAGCATGGGAGGTCGGCATCCGATATTTTGACACGGCCCCGCAGTATGGTCTTGGCCGTTCGGAAATGCGCTTTGCAAAGGGCCTGCGTCGTTTTGAGGGCGACGCATTGACGTTGTCCACCAAGGTGGGCCGCCTGCTTGAAGACTGCGCGCCCGAAGATGTGACACCGGAAGCTTTTGTTGATGTGCCACAAAAACAGATCGTGTTTGACTATACCTATGACGCAATCATGCGCAGTTTTGACAGCAGTGTTGCGCGTTTGGAGACTGACCAGATTGACCTGCTGCTTTTACACGATCTTGATGCCGGTACGCATGGGCAAGAAGGCGAAGACCACAACCTGCGTCAACTGTTCAGCGAAGGGGGATATCGCGCATTGACAGAACTGCGCAATAGCGGACGGATCGCTGGGATCGGGGCGGGGGTCAACACTTGGCAGATTTGTTCTCGGTTGCTGGGCGAAGCGGATTTTGACGGATTTCTATTGGCTGGACGGGTATACGTTGCTGGAACAAGAACCTTTGGACAGCTTTCTACCACTCTGCATCGAACGAGATGTCGGGATCATTCTGGGCGGACCATATAATTCTGGAATTCTTGCCACAGGAGCGATTGACGGGGCGCGGTATAACTATGAGCTTGCTCCGGAAGATATCAAACAAAAGGTCCGCAGACTGGAAGAGGTTTGCGTTGCACATGAGGTTCCGTTGATCGCTGCGGCTCTGCAATTCCCTTTGGGGCACCCGGCAGTGAAAACGATCATTCCGGGTGCGTCCACTCCGGATGAAGTCCGCCAGAACGTATCAATTTTTGACACGCCAATCCCTGCGTCCCTCTGGTCCGACCTCAAGTCCGAAGGCCTGATTCACGCCCACGCTCCAACACCCGAGGGGCGATAGAGATGCTGCGTAACATCCCCGCTATACTTTCACCTGACATGCTGCAAACCCTGCGCGCGATGGGGCACGGTGACGATATCGTCATTGCGGATGCGAACTTTCCTGCCACTGCACTGGCCAACAGATGTCACCGTCTGGACGGAATTGCCGCAACTGAGGTGCTGGAGGCTGTGTTATGCGTCATGCCGCTGGACAGTTTTGTGTCGGACCCGGCTCTGGTCATGGAGGTTGTCGATGACCCCAAAGCCGTACCGCCCATTGTCAGCGCTTTTCAGGACATTGTCACACCGACAGCCGATACTCCTGTCCAACTTGGTCGTTTGGAG
>CAZJAW010000221.1:1779-4835 GCA_964544035.1 uncultured Rhodobacterales bacterium | reverse complement strand
TCTGGTCCTCCGTTTCCTAAACATAGGCGCGGACCACTTCAAAGGGGGAGGCTCACAATGCTGCAATGTGCATGAAGGTCTGCAATGGCGCAGCATATCAAAATCCAAATGCGAGGGCGGTAGCACATTCTTGGAAATACGCTACTCATGATGCGGCACCATCAAGCCATTGCGCTACCGGCAACAGTCGATATGGTTAAGTTGCAAAACTGGTCACTAAATGCAGCCTGAACCCAAACATATCCTAAGTTTCAAAACGGCACTGACGGCAGGGACAATCCGTGCGGCGGCGGATCAACTTGGGTTGGAACCTTCAACTGTCAGCCGCAATATTGCATCTTTGGAAAAGCAGCTTGCGACGGCGCTGATTGAACGCGGGCGTAAGGGCGTCATGCCGACCGAGGCGGGCCTGTTGCTGCTGGAATACGCCAACAGGCAAAGCGGCGAGATGGAGGCTCTCAGGTCGCAACTCGATGCCCTCCAGAATATGGAGCGGGGGGCGGTTTCAGTCGCTCTGGGCGAAGGGTTCGTTGGTGATTTTTCGCAATCAGTGTTGGCCAAGTTTTCGCGAGACTACCCTGAGATTACCTTTTCCCTTAACGTAGGCTCTACGGATCAGATGACGGACGCCGTGATTGAAGATAGGGCGCATATTGGTCTGGCGTTTGATGTCGCCCCTAATCCGCGATTGAATGTTATCGCTCAAGCGGACCGCCACCTTGTCGTCATTTGCAAACGGGGTGGGCAATTTGACGCCACAGACAAAGTGAAAGTTTCAGAATTTGCTGATTTACCCTGTGCGCTCCTCAACAAGGGCTACGGGGTCGGCGCAGTGATCGCAGATATGGAAGCGTCGCATGGGTTTCGTTCGCGGGCGGTGATGGAAACGGGGTCGATCGCAGCGCTCAAAGCCTTTGTGCGAAGTGATTTAGGTATAACACTTTTGCCGGAGTTTGTTGTGGCTGATGACATCACAGCGGGGAATTTGCGCGCACGAGACGTCGCGGTTTCAAATTTTGGCAGCGGCAAAGTGAGCCTATTCGTTCGGCAAGGCCGCAGGCTGCCGTTGGCTGCGCAAAGACTGATCCCGGTAATGGCGCGCTCACTGGTGGCACTGAACGGATAAGCGTTGCATTCAGCGCAACGATTTAGTCGTGGCTGTGCATTTGCAGACTGAATAGGGCTGCTATGATCCTCTCAAACCTACGGAGAGCGTTTCATGAAAATCGGAATTATTGGATGCGGCAACATGGGCGGCGGCATGGTTGGCCAGCTGGTCGCAGCCGGGATGGATGTCAGTTGCTATGATCCTGATGCCGACATTCAGGCGCGTATGCGCACTCTCGGGGCAAGTGTCGCAGAGACAGCCAAAGCACTGGCGAGCGGGCAAGGGATCATCATTCTGTCTCTGCCCAAAGCCCAGGTGGTTGAGGCGGTCATGGCTGAGATCGCGCCATATATCGAAGCAGACGCGATCGTGCTTGATACGTCAACGTCGACGCCAACAACATCTCAAGCGATGGCCAAATTGGGTCAGACTAATGGTTTTGACTTCATCGATGGCCCTGTGAGCGGTGGCCCAGCTGCGGCTAACGCGGGCACGATGACAATGTTGCTGGCAGGAAACCACGCCGCGATTGATCGCTTGGCCCCTGTGACCCAGATTCTGACGGCAAAGACCGTGGTTGTTGGCGCGTCGGGCGCAGGCCATGCGGCCAAGATCGCAAACAATATGCTTTGTGCAGCAAACCTTGTACTCGTCGCCGAAGCCGTGCGCATGTGCGAAGCGGCCGGGGTGAAGCCGGAGGGGTTACTTGAGGGTGTGAACGCAGGGTCGGGCCGCAGTGGGGTCAGTGTGGTGAATTTCCCAAAGTGGGTACTGAATGGCGCGTTTGATTCTGGCTTCACGATGGGACTGATGCGCAAAGACGTTGGTTTGGCGTTGGAATTGGCCGAGCAGACGGGCGTTGATTTGAACGGCTTCGCAGGGATTGCCGACCTTTGGTTGTCCAAATCGGGCGACATCCCCGACACTGCCGACTTTAATGAGATCACCAAATACGGAGCAGGCAAATGACCACACGGACTGAAATGTTTTCGGCCCAGATGGCCGCGCTTGGCCTTAGGTCCCAACCACAAAGCCTGATCAATGGCGTATTGATGGATGGCACGGGAGACACGATCACGCTGGTCGACCCCTACACGGAACAACCCTTGGTGGCCTATCCCGACGCCGGTGCGGAGCTTGCGAATGAGGCCTGTGTGGCGGCGCAAACCGCGCAGACACAATGGGCTGCTCTGTCAGGTGCTGCGCGTGGGCTGGTGATGCAGGACATTGCGCGCACGGTGCTTTCCAACGCGGAACCCCTCGCCACAATCGAAGCTTTGGTGGCCGGAAAACCGATCCGCGATTGCCGCGTTGAGGTGGCGAAAGTGGCCGAGATGTTCGCCTATTATGGCGGCTGGGCGGACAAGATACATGGCGAAGTCATCCCCGTGCCCTCGGGCCACCTGAACTATACCAAACGCGAGCCCTTGGGCGTCGTCTTCCAGATCACCCCTTGGAATGCGCCGATCTTCACAGGCGGCTGGCAAATCGCTCCTGCCATTGCCACAGGCAACGGCGTAGTGATTAAACCAAGTGAGTTGACCCCGGTAACGACCGTAGCGTTGGTCCACTTGGCCGAGCAGGTCGGGCTGCCGAAGGGCCTAGTGAATGTGCTGTGCGGGCTGGGGCCAACGGCGGGCCAAGCTGCGATTGAACACCAAGCGGTGCGCAAGGTGATCTTTGTGGGCTCACCTGAAACGGGTCGGGTCGTGGCAACGGCGGCTGCGAAAGCGCTGAAACCTGCGGTTCTGGAACTGGGTGGGAAATCCGCCAACATCGTTTTTGATGATGCGAACCTGAAACACGCTTGCCTTGGGGCCCAGGCTGCGATTTTTTCAGGTGCGGGGCAAAGCTGTGTTGCTGGGTCGCGTTTGCTTGTGCATCGCTCGGTTCATGCTGAACTGGTCGAAATGCTGACAAACGGCATGAACAGCATCAAGCTCGGCGA
>CAZJAW010000221.1:0-1679 GCA_964544035.1 uncultured Rhodobacterales bacterium | reverse complement strand
GGCTATGTTAGTTAAAGACGTTAAAGCCTTGCTTGCGGATAGCCCGCAAGCCGCCGATCTTCTGGGTTTGGGACCGTTCGAAGATTTTTCGGATCTCATGGAAGCATTGTTCAGTGCGCTTTGCACCGAGGCTGTTGGGCGCATTGTGTCAATGACCTACCGCGAGACCCCAGCAATCATAGCGGCGACTGAACGTGACATAGCTGAGACTGCCCGCCGCAATTTTGAGCCCGGTGGACCTGCTGCTGTATTGCTGTTCTCTCGTGGAGTTCATGCGACGATTGCGCACCGTGTCGCCCATAGGCTCTGGCAAAATGGCGATACGGCAGCTGCTATGGCCGTGAAAGCTGCCTGTGGCCGTGCCTTTGCAACCGACATCCATCCGGCCGCTCAAATTGGCGCGGGCTTTTGGCTGGATCACGGGCTGGGTTTTGTTGCCGGAGAAACCACAGTTATCGGCAAGGACGTGTCGATCTGGCACAACGTGACCCTTGGCAGCACGTTCAACAACTCGGGCGCGGATCGTCATCCCAAGGTTGAGGACGGCGCGATCATTGGTGCCGGGGCCTTGGTATTAGGTAACGTCACCATTGGCGCAGGTGCAAATATCGGAGCTGGGGCGATCGTCTTGGAAGACGTACCCCCTGGCCGAGTGGTCGTCGGCACCAAAGCACACGATGTCGGTCCGGCGCGCGTTTCTTTCCTAGACATGGAGCAAGGCACTTGAACGCATCATTCGGCATCGACCATCCGCTTCTTGCAACCCATGATATCGAAGGGCTTCGCAACCGGCTGATCTCGCTTGGGTTCAACATGACGGCGATTGGCAAACACCCTTGGGGCACGAGTACCAGCCTCGCTATGTTCGATGGCTGCCTGCTGGAGATCATGGGCATCTATGATGAGACTTTGATCGACGAAGTGCCCGCAGGCGAATTTCGCTTTGGTCGCCATGTCTTCGAACATCTTCAACAGCGCGAAGGTGTCGCGTTGAGTGCGTTGCATAGCACAGACAGCGTGCAGGACGCAGCAACAGCCCAAAAGGCGGGTTTCACGGTTTCTGGTTATCTCGAATTCGGGCGGGACGTCACTTTACCAGATGGGAGTGCAGACAGAACAAAGACAACACTCGCGCTCCTGCCAGACCTAGACTTCCCGCGGCTCTCATTCTTTTTGTGCCAGCAGCACCGCCCCGAGCTGATCTATGTTCCCGAATGGCTCGAGCATCCCAACACAGTCAACGGGATCAGCGGCGTCACGATTTTGGCTAAGGCTGAACAGCTAGAAACCCTGAAAGCAAAACTGACTGGCCTTTACGGCGGCGCATCCCCTTTGAACGGAGGGTTTTCGGTTCAAACGGCGAATGGGCAGATGTCAGTGCAAACTCTGGATGCTATTCAAGCCGAGTTCGGAACGTTACCTTCTGACATTGCGGAAAGTGCAACGCCCAGCATCGTCGCGATGGATCTTGTTTATCAGAACGCCACGACGTTTGAGGTTTGGGTCGCAAAGAGCAGCATGAACCTTAGTTCCACAGCGTCTGGTCGCTATGCAACTCAACCTCAAGACACCGCGAACGTAATACTGAGATTTGGTCTGATCGATACAGTCAGTAAAAATTATGCTGTACGGAAAAGCCGCCGTTAGTTTAAATTCAGTGAATGGCGGTTTTGTCCGCA
>CAZJAW010000220.1:2337-4875 GCA_964544035.1 uncultured Rhodobacterales bacterium | reverse complement strand
GGCGTCATCACTATAGTAGTCGCGATAGTCCGCGGCCCGATCTGAGGCATTGACGCGCGGCAGGTCCAGCGCAAAGCCTAAATGATCCCACAAAGGGGCCGCGTCATGTTCAAACGCTTCGAGGCGAATATAGGCATCACACCGTTCGGTGCCGCGCGCATCCGTCATGTAAAACTTCGCGGAACTGGTCTGCATTGAGGCACGCACCTGCTTTTCACAGGCAAAATCGACAAATTCCATCTGCTGCGCCAATGCAACGGCGGGGTGGTCAAAGCGCTGATCCCGCAGCCAGTGGTAATAGCTGACCATTCGATCCCACGGGTTGCGCACAAGGGTAAAGGCAAAAAAATCGTCAAGACTGGGCACCAACCCATCAATATCGGCAAGGGTAGAGTGTTTCCAAAGCCGTCCTTTGGTTTGCAGGTCTTTCAGCCGCCGCCGCCGTTTGAGCGCTTTGGGTGTGTCGCCCAGCATTATGTCGTCTTTCATCGCGCGCCCTTCCAGCGCAAGCGCCATGGCAGTGCCCCCGGTCTTGGGGGCATGAATAAAGACGTAGTGGCGGCCGGGGCTTAGGATCATGTGCGCAGACTAGTCAATGGCGCGTGCGCGTCTATGGGGATTTGAGTATTTGCTGGAACAATGAAGGAGGTGTGTGGCTTTGCTTTCCAGCCTTGCGCCTGTCCGCAAAAGGTCACACCATTGCAAAGCGACATTTCGAGGGGAGGAGAGACGTCATGGGCTGGATGGCGGATGAAACGGGTCTGGACAAAACATCAGCAAACTATGTTGCGCTGACACCATTGTCACATCTGCGCCGTGCGGCCCACGTTTTTGCGGATCGTTTGGCCGTGGTCTATGGCACGCACCGTGTGAACTATGCGCAGTATTATGAACGCTGCACGAGGCTCGCGTCAGCGCTCGCTGCGCGCGGTGTCGCCTCTGGCGAGGTGGTTGCAACTTTGATCCCAAATCTGCCCGCCCAAGCCGAAGCGCATTTTGGCGTGCCAGCTTGTGGCGCCATCCTCAATACCATCAACACGCGACTAGATGTGGACACGGTTGCTTACATCTTCAGCCATGGCGAGGCCAAGATTGTACTCGTGGACTCGCAGTTCCTTGAACTGGCCGAAGCGGCTGTCGCCGCAATGGACGGACCCAGGCCTGAATTGATCGAAGTGCCTGATGAACCTGCAGGCTGGCGCGCGTCTGGACGCCACGCAGTGTATGAGGACGTACTGGCGCAAGCAGACGCTGCCTTTGAGTGGATCATGCCCAGCGATGAATGGGAAAGCCTCGCCCTCAATTACACGTCCGGGACGACCGGACGGCCCAAAGGCGTCGTCTATCATCATCGCGGTGCGTATTTGATGACAATGGGCACCGTCATCAGTTGGCGCATGCAATTGAACCCAGTCTTTATGGCCATCGTCCCATTGTTTCATTGCAATGGCTGGAACCACACATGGATGATGCCTGTTCTTGCTGGCACGCTGGTTTGCTGTCGCGATATCACGGCGCCTGCGATCTATAACGCCATTCACGAAGACGGAGTTACCCATTTCGGCGGCGCCCCCATCGTGCTGAATATGCTGATCAACGCGCCCGACGAAGACCGCCGTTCTTTTGATCATGTGGTCGAAGTCTTTACGGCCGGTGCACCACCAGCCCCAGCCACACTCGGCAAAATCGAAGCATTGGGGTTCAACGTAACCCAAGTCTACGGCTTGACCGAAACCTATGGCCACGTCACCGAATGCATATGGCGCGGGGAAGACTGGGATGATTTGGCCCAAGACAAAAAGGCCGCGATTAAGGCGCGTCAAGGCGTGGCCTTTCCCATGATGGAACATATTACAGTGATGGACAGCGAAATGGGCCAAGTGCCCATGGACGGCGCAGCGCAGGGCGAAATCATGATCCGCGGCAATGCGGTGATGAAGGGCTATTACAAAAACGCAGATGCAACGGCCGAGGCCTTTGAGGGCGGTTATTTCCATTCCGGCGATATCGCCGTGCAGCACAGCGATGGCTATATCCAGATCGCTGACCGCGCCAAGGACATCATCATCTCGGGTGGTGAAAACATTTCAAGCGTGGAAGTCGAAGGCGTTTTGATGGGGCACCCCGATGTGAATCTGGCCGCCGTAGTGGCCAAACCAGACGATAAATGGGGGGAAGTGCCTTGTGCCTTTGTCGAACTCAAGCCCGGCACCTCCCCCACCGAAGCCGATTTGATCGCCTTCAGCCGGGAAACTCTGGCCGGATTCAAAGCGCCCAAGCACGTGATCTTTCAGGAGCTTCCCAAAACATCGACAGGTAAGATTCAAAAATTCGAACTACGCAAATTGGCGCAAGCCCTTTAGGGTCAGGACCCATTAATCCCGTGCCGTCAGCGCGGCTATATATAGCCGCGCCTTCACAGTAACCGCCCCGACCAAGATTAAAGATCAACAGGCAGAGCGCCGGACACTTTCAATTGCCTCAGAATAAATGTTGTCGTTGTCGTTCGCACAACGCCAAGGCGCAGCAGGTTTTGGA
>CAZJAW010000220.1:0-2237 GCA_964544035.1 uncultured Rhodobacterales bacterium | reverse complement strand
GCGCATTCCAGCACTTGTTCGCTTTTCTCGACAAAAGCCTGAAATTTATCGATCGAGGATATATCGTGATCCACAAGAGACACTTGAACATGGGCAAAGGCGTTTAGGCCCAATTTCTTGCCATCCAGAATGGCGGCATATCGCGTGATATAGCCATCTTCCTCTAGCCTTTTGACCCTGCGCCAACACGGCGATGGGGACAGATCGACAGCCTGTGACAGCTCTTGCATGCTGGCGCGTCCATTGCGCTGCAGAACCTTTAAGATGAGCTTTTCGAACGCATCAAGCATGATTTTTCCTGATATTAGCCAAATCTAGAAAGAATTTGCCTAAAGATGATTGATTTGACTCAATTTGGAAAGGACATACCCTAAATTTCACGCCATCTTACCTGCAGCCCGACCAAGCTAGCGGCATTGTGCCCGCGCTCAAGGTCATTCAGGTTAAAAATCGCGAAAGAGGTCTGAACAGTGAGCCCCCAAAACCACGTCTATCAATCCATTGCGCGCGCCACCAAAGACCACGGAGTGACGACGATGTTCGGCCTTATGGGGGATGCCAACCTGTTCATGGTCGATAGTTTTGTGCGGGAATGCGGCGGGCGGTTTGTCCCCGCCGCTCATGAAGGCAGCACAATTTTGATGGCAGCGGGCTATGCGCATGTGTCCGGCAATGTGGGTGTGGCCACGGTCACTCATGGGCCTGCTCTGTCCAATTGCACAACGGCATTGACCGAAGCGGTGCGTGGGCATGCCCCCTTGGTGATCCTTGCCGGAGATACGCCCGCAGACAATCCGCGACATCTGCAAAGCATTGATCAAAGCGAACTTGTCAAAGTCACGGGCGCAGGGTTTGAACAATTGCGTACACCCGCAACCGTTGGCCAAGACGTCGCGCGCGCCTTTTACCGCGCACAGGTCGAACGTCGCCCTATCGTTTTGAACATGCCCGCAGATTATATGTGGCAAGAAGCAGACTATGACATGCAAGTACTGGATGTCTTTACAACGCCGGGCGGCGTGGCCGAAGGGGATCTTTTGGACAACGCCGTCGGCATGATCGCATCTGCCCGACGCCCTTTGATCCTTGCCGGTGGCGGGGCAGTAGCGGCGCGAGGTCAATTGGTGCGCCTTGCCGATCGGCTAGAGGCTCCGCTGGCCACCACGTTGCAGGCCAAAGGGTTATTCAACGACCACCCTTACAACATTGATATATTTGGCACTTTATCAACACCCGCCGCCTATGATCTGATCGCACAATCCGATTGCATCATCTGCTTTGGTACGTCCTTGCACGATTTCACAACAGATCGTGGCAAATTGATGAAGGACAAACGCATCGTACAAATCGACATCAACCCAACTGCAATTGGCGGCGGCGTGCATCCTGACGTTGCCCTTGTCGCAGACGCCGGCCTCGCTGCTGAGACGATCTTGTTTTGGTTAGATGAAGCTGAAATTCCGGCCAGCGGGTTTACCCCGGAATTGGATATCCCCACACTCACCGCTCATCCGGTTGAGGCCGATAAGACAGCAGACGGCGCTGTGAACTACGTCCATGCCCTACAGCGCCTCGAAGACGCGCTGCCTAAAGACCGCGTTCTTGTCGCTGACGGCGGGCGCTTCATGACAGAGGTGTGGTGCCGCTTGTCCGTGCCTAATCCGTCCAGCTTTATCAGTACAGTGAACTTTGGTGCCATCGGGCTTGGCCTACAGGCGGCCGTTGGTGCTGGGGTCGCAGCCCGGGACCGCTCTGTCGTGATCTTCAGCGGCGATGGCGGTTTCATGATGGGGGGCATTAATGAGTTCAACACCGCCGTCCGTCTTGGGCTTGATCTGATTGTCATCATTGCCAACGATTCCGCCTATGGCGCTGAACATATCCAGTTTATTGACCGAAAGATGGATCCAAGCCTAACGGAATTCCACTGGCCGTCCTTTGTTGAAGTTGCAAAATCCCTTGGCGGCGACGGAATAGAAGTCTGTTCGGAACAAGAGCTTGAAGGCGCTCTTGAGGCGATCAAAAACCGCAAAGGGCCGTTCCTTGTCGACTTGAAGTTGGACCCATTGGACGTCCCACGCATGCGCATCTGATCACCCGAACGCCCCCTGCGCCGCAGCCGCTTGCCGCGACTGAGCCTCCGCACCGTATGCCGTGTTGTCCCTGTCCCGTGGCACCAAAAGCGACCGAGACGGGTATCGTACACTCAGCTTTTGGCCAACCCGATGGTCTGCAAC
>CAZJAW010000219.1:0-4890 GCA_964544035.1 uncultured Rhodobacterales bacterium | reverse complement strand
TTCGCGCGCCTTTCAGGACCGCGCCGCGACCCTGTCGCTGATCCCCGCACTCACATTGATTGGCGCCTACGGCATGCCCTCCACCGACTGGCGCGCAACGGAAACCATCGCTTCAGATGCTGCCAAACCCTTCACCGCCCCGCCTACCACAGTCAAAAAACGCCCCTCGGACGCCGCCATGTCAGGGCGCGTCGCCACGGTGGTGTTGATCCTGTTGGGATTGTTCACATGGGCCATAATCTGGATTGCAGGATGACCGACACGCTGTTCACCAACGCCAAGCTGATTGACCCCGAGGCGGGCACCATCACCACCGGCGCAATCGCCGTCAAAGATGGCATGATCAGTGCGATCATCACCGATGACGCGCCGCATCCCGAAGCGCGCGATGTCATCGACTGCAACGGCAAACACCTTGCACCCGGCATCGTCGATATCGGTGTGAAAGTCTGTGAACCCGGCGAGCGACACAAAGAAAGCTTTGGGTCTGCCGGTCTGGCCGCTGCCGCAGGTGGTGTCACCACCATGGTCACCCGCCCCGACACTGACCCGGTGATCGACAACCCTGAAACCCTCGAATTCGTCATCCGCCGCGCGCGCGAAGCCGCTCCTGTTAACGTGCTACCGATGGCGGCGCTGACCAAAGGTCGTGCAGGGCGCGAAATGACGGAAATTGGGTTTCTGCTTGATGCGGGGGCCGTCGCCTTTACCGACTGCGACCATGTGGTCACGGAAAGCAAAGTCTTTGCGCGCGCGCTTGCCTATGCGCGCTCACTTGGTGCGCTGGTGCTGGGCCACCCGCAAGATCCCGGCCTGTCCGCAGGTGCAGCCGCCACGTCCGGAAAATTTGCAAGCTTGCGCGGCTTGCCCGCCGTGTCTCCCATGGCAGAACGCATGGGGCTGGACCGCGACATCGCCATGGTCGAGATGACCGGTGCACGCTATCACGCCGACCAAATCACAGCCGCACGCGCCCTGCCTCCGTTAGAGCGCGCGAAAGAGAATGGATTTGACATCACCGCCGGCACATCGATCCACCATCTCACACTGAACGCTCTGGACGTGGCCGACTACCGCACCTTTTTCAAAATCAAACCGCCACTCCGCGATGAGGAAGACCGCCTCGCCATCGCCGAGGCCGTGCAAAGCGGGCTGATCGACGTCATAAGTTCCATGCACACGCCACAGGATGAGGAAAGCAAGCGTCTGCCGTTTGAGGCCGCGGCCTCTGGCGCTGTCGCGCTGGAAACCTTGTTGCCCGCGGCGATGCGCCTGTTTCATGCAGACCTCATCACGCTACCACAGCTTTGGCGCGCGATGTCATTTAACCCGGCCAAACGGCTTGGCCTGCCTTGCGGTCGCTTGGCTGTCGGGGCGCCTGCTGATCTGGTCCTATTTGACCCGCACGCGCCATTTGTGATGGATCGTGCCACACTCCATTCAAAATCACTCAACACACCCTTTGACGGCGCGCGGATGCAAGGTAAGGTTTTGGCAACTTATGTGGCGGGCCACTCCGTCTTTAAGAAACCTTAGCCGGAGAAGATACTGCTATGCCTCTTATCGAGTCCTCTCTTATCGTTCTGTTATTTTGGGCCGTGATTGGTTACGGGCTTGGGTCGATCCCCTTTGGGATGCTGATTGCGCGGCACATGAACCTTGGCGACTTGCGCGAAATCGGATCTGGAAATATTGGTGCCACCAACGTCCTGCGAACCGGAAACAAGAAGGCCGCCGCGCTGACCTTGCTGTTGGATGCTGCCAAAGGCGCCATAGCCCTTCTGCTCGCATGGGCCGTCACGGGTAAAGAGGATGCCGCACAACTCGCAGGCCTCGCGGCTATGCTGGGTCATTGCTATCCGGTTTGGCTGCGATTCAGAGGCGGCAAAGGTGTTGCGACCTTTCTTGGCGTGATGTTTGGCTTGTCTTGGGCCGTAGGGATCGGGTGCTGCAGCGCGTGGTTGTTTGGCGCAGGCGTAAGTCGGATTTCCTCAATGGGCGCGTTGATGGCAGCCGCAGCGTCAACATTCTTGCTCATGTTTTTGGGTGCATCTCAAGCGGTCATATTGGGGGTTGTGCTGACACTTCTGATCTTCTGGCGGCATCGCGCCAACATCGCGCGCATGCGGGTCGGGACTGAACCCCGGATTGGCGAAAAAACAATGTGAACGCCTTTGACGCCCAGCTTTCGGCGCTGCCATTAGGCACATTTTTTGGCACGGCACATGGGCGACGATACGTCGTGACCAGATCCGCCTTTGCATGTGGTAAGTCCATCAAACTGGTGGCCGAGGAATTGGGCGGTACGGACTACATCAGCCTCAATTGGTATCACTTGGCTTCCGGTCCACGCTTGAAACCATGCGAAATGCCCGCTGCCAAAGTGCGCGACTTTGTCTACGCACTTGTCCCGGACCCATAGTCTGCGAATAATGCGATCAACGCACCAAGGGACATCATGAGCGACATTAACCTTCCTCTCATTCTGCTGGCGGCCTTTTTGGCTGGCGCAAGCCCCGGCCCGGCAACGCTGACCATTGCCGGCACCTCAATGACGTCCGGGCGACGCGCAGGTTTGGCTGTGGCATCTGGTGTCACAACAGGATCGTTTATGTGGTCCGTCTCTGCTGCATTTGGGCTGGGCGCGATCATGCTGGCCAATGCTTGGCTGTTCGAAATCATCCGCTACGCCGGGGCTGCTTATCTAGGCTGGCTTGCGATCAAATCCGCGCGCTCAGCATGGATGGGTGATGCCGTCAAAATCCCCGCCACGGCCAATCGTAACCTCAAAGGCCACTATGCCAAAGGCCTCGCCCTGCATTTGACCAACCCCAAAGCCATTCTGTTTTTTGGGGCACTTTATTCTGTTGGCATTCCCGCAGACACACCTTTGATCGGACTGCTAAGCGTCATTTTGACAGTTGGAGCGTTCAGCTTCACCATCTTTCACGGCTATGCGCTGATCTTTTCCTCAGCGCGGATGATGCGCACTTACACGCGGGCAAAACGTGGGTTCGAGGCCGTGTTTGCACTGTTATTTGGCGCCGCCGCGCTGCGCATCCTGACTGCGAAATTGACTTAAGTCGCCCGGCCTTTAACTTGAAACGCACGTGACGCCGATGTCCCGAGAATGCGCAGCATGGCAGGGTATCTGTGATTTATGTTTAAGGCCGGGCGCTTTAGGCACCAAAAAATTCTTGACGTACCAGTTTAATCTGTTATTTCTGTCATTACAGAAATAACTAACTGAGTCGAAAAATGCACCTGACCCAATCTATGCAAGACTTCATCCTCCATTGGGGGGACATGGGTCAGAAGTGGGGCACCAACCGGTCGGTGGCGCAAATCCACGCGTTGCTGCACATCTCGCCCGAACCACTAACGGCGGATGAAATCTGCGACCTGCTGAACCTTGCGCGTTCCAACGTCTCGACCGGGATCAAAGAATTGCAAAGCCTTGGCCTGGTGCAATCCACACGCAAACTGGGCGACCGACGCGATCACTTCCATTCGATCCGCGATATGTTCGACCTTGTGCAAACCGTGATCGAAAGTCGTCGTGCGCGTGAATACGCCCCCACCCTCAAGGCACTGCAACAGGTGCAACAAGAGGCCGAAAATGACGCCACACCCCCAGCGATCAAAAAACGGATCGCAGAAACACTGGAGACGATGCAAATGTTTGACGACTGGTACACCGACATCAACCGCATGCCACGGTCTGTCCAAATGGGCCTGATCAAAATGGGTGCGCGCATCGCCCGCTTCCTGCCAAAGTCAAAACAAGACGACTGACTTCTTTTTATTTACCCTGGAGTTTCTCTCATGACAGAATTAATGGAAGTTCTAGAAATTCCGCAAAGCGCAGCAGAGCCGCACATTCCCGGCGCACGCTATGCCATCGATCCACTGGCCTTCTTCTTTGCCTTGGTCAGTGCGCCGATTGTGGTGGCTTTGTTGTTCTTCTGGGTGGTTGCCATCCCGATCTTTGCACTGGCCATTGGCGGCTTGCCTTATCTGATTTTTGGCACGCCTGTGCTGTTGATCTATTTGCACTATCGCCACGGATCGCCCGAGGGCGCCGCGATGTGTGCGACATTAACAGTCGTCGCGGGCATCATTTTGGCCTTCGCAGCAACCGCGATTTATGATGAGCGTCACAGGTTAGAAGGCATCGCGGTCTTTGGCGGGTTTGCTTTGATCCACGCCGCCGCTTGGGGCTTTGCCTTTGGCAAACTGTACAACCGTTGGCGCAGCGATGTGTCGCGCCGCTCCTTACCTCCCTTCCCTAATCAAACCCTGAAAGGACCGATCCCATGCTGATCATCGCACTTTTGTATTTTATCCTCGGCCTTGGCGCAGTAGCCGCCCTCAGCCTTATGATCCTGCGCATCGGCGCGTTGGCGGGCAACTGCCCCGAAACCCGCAGCCGTGCCCATGTCATCACCATCAGCGTTGCCACCGGCTTTGGCGCCATCGGCGCAGGCGGTGTGTTAATGATCGGCGCAACTCTGCCGTGGATTGTAGAAAGCAGTTTTGCAGCACTGATGCTGACCCTTGGTTTTGCAGCACTTTGCCTAGGTCTGGGTTTCACCCACGCCATGGGGATGCTGCGCGCAGCCCTAAGCGACCAGCATGCCGTTCAGGCCAGCCCTCAAGCAAAACCGCAGCCACAGCCGCAACCAGCCTGAAATAATGCGCAGAGCACGGCGCTGTGCTCTGCCTAACAAAAAAACTGACCTCGCCACAATGGCGACAGTTTTTCCTATCAATTCAACCAAAACGCGCATCGCACAGTTCCCCCAAAGTGCATCTGCCAAACTGGCAATGTTTCACATCAGGAGACACACCATGAACGCCACGACTTCGCTGACCCAGATCGCACAAGAT
>CAZJAW010000218.1:0-4892 GCA_964544035.1 uncultured Rhodobacterales bacterium | reverse complement strand
GCCCTGTATCCCGGAACATTTGACCCCCTCACTTTGGGGCATATTGATATAATCCGTCGTGCCAGTCCCATGGTGGACCGCCTTGTGATTGGTGTTGCGATCAACCGGGACAAAAGCCCCTTGTTCACGCTGGAAGAACGCGTTGAAATGATCGAGGCAGAGTGCGCGAAGCTTAGCGCGCAAACGGGTACAGAGATCATTGCCCACCCGTTTGAAAATCTACTGATCGATTGCGCCGCTGATGTCGGCGCTCAGTTCATTGTGCGCGGACTGCGCGCTGTTGCAGATTTTGAGTATGAATTTCAGATGGTTGGCATGAACCGCCAGCTGGACGACAGTATTGAAACAGTGTTCTTGATGGCCGAAGCTGAGCATCAGGCGATCGCTTCTAAGCTGGTCAAGGAAATCGCACGATTGGGCGGCGATGTCAGCAAGTTTGTATCTCCCTTGGTCAATGATGCGCTGACGGCCCGGTTTAGCTAAGGTCGCCTGCGTTTTTGAAACTCTTGGGCCAGAGAATAGCTGTCCACGTGCTATGGTTCTGATGCGCGATCTTTAGCGGATGCCTTTCCTAAAATCCTAGCGACACATTATTTTGGTGACCTGAGCACGTTGGGCCAACGTATCGATTTTTGGGTGCAAATCGTCTCAATCCCGCCGGAATTCGGTCATCATGCGACCCTTATGCTGGTTTATCCCATCCTAAAGCGGGGGCGCTATTTTAGAAGGAGTACGCATCATGCGTGCATTGATTATCGCAACTGGCTTATGCATTGCAGCCGGCGCTGCAACAGCAGGGCAACAGGATGACGCCGCGTCGCGGTCAGGAGCGAACATCGCGCTTGCCAATGGCTGTGTCTATGCGCCGTCTGGTCAGGGCGACGCGTGGTCGTTAAGCCATCGTCAATCGGGATCGAAAGCGCATTGTGCGTTGACCGTGAGAGCGAAGGTTCAACCGGTGTCGGGCACTGCTACAAGTGGTGAGCTTGGTTCTGACTATCTTGTCGGCGCGTTCCGCTAAGTGACTAAAACAGTCAAACCACCAACGTTTCAAAAATAAAAAGGCACCCCAGAGGGTGCCTTTATGATTGTTAGAACGCGTGTTCTTACAGAAATTTGCCCATCTCAACGGCTGTATCAGCCATGCGGTTGGAGAAGCCCCATTCGTTGTCATACCACGACAGAATGCGCACCATGTTGCCTTCCATGACCTTAGTCTGGTCCGTGGCAAAGATGCTTGAATGTGGATCATGGTTAAAGTCAGAGCTGACCAGCTTGGCATCTGTAACGCCCAACACACCTTTGAGCGGGCCAGAGGCCGCAGCCGCTGCCATCGCGTCGTTGATCTGTTCAATGGTGACGTCGCCGTCTACCTCGGCCACGAGGTCAACGCAGGATACGTTGGGCGTGGGCACGCGGATCGATACACCGTCCAGTTTGCCGTTCAGTTCTGGCATCACCAAACCAACGGCCTTGGCGGCACCTGTCGATGTTGGGATCATCGACAACGCTGCTGCGCGTGCGCGGTAAAGGTCCTTGTGCATTGTATCCAGCGTCGGCTGGTCGCCGGTATAGCTGTGGATCGTGGTCATAAAGCCGCGCTTTAGACCGAACTTGTCGTGCATCACCTTGGCCACAGGTGTCAGGCAGTTGGTGGTGCAGGATGCGTTAGAGACAACCAGGTCATCGCCGCTGAGTGTGTCGTGGTTCACACCGTAAACGATTGTTTTATCAGCATTTGTGCCCGGCGCGGAAATCAGAACCCGGCTGGAACCATTTTCCAGGTGCGCTTGGCATGCGTCTTTGGACGTAAAGATGCCGGTGCATTCCAGCACGATATCAACGTGCCCCCAAGGCAGATCGGCTGGGTTACGCTCTGCACTTACTTTGATCGGGCCAGTGCCCACATCAATGCTGTCCGCACCGGTTTTGACCTGCGCAGGGAAACGCCCATGAACAGAATCATATTGCAACAGGTGTGCATTGGTTTCCACGGGTCCCAGATCGTTGATCGCAACGACCTCGATATCTGTGCGTCCGCTTTCGATCATAGCGCGCAGCACATTGCGGCCGATGCGGCCAAACCCATTGATTGCAACTTTAATGGCCATGGTATCCCTCAAGTCTGGTGTCAATTTTCAGACGAAATCGCGCACCCGACATTGGGCGCGCGCCGTTACCGCTAACAAATGCATTGCTTGGGAAATGTCAACCGGGCAGGGGCGCACAAGTCCTGCGACTCATCGCCAGAATGCCATCCACTCTAGTAATTCGGCCAATTTCTTGCCCAAAAAAATGATGTGTTCCGAGCCATATAACATCACATCAACAGCAATGATGATGATCAGAACAAGGCCAAGTATGAAAGCGCCTAAATTTGTCACAGGTTCCGCACGTTACGATAACAGACGGTATGGTTGTGACAGGCCGTCGCCGGGCGTGCAAGCGCTCAGGAAAGTCGCCCCATCGCAACAGCCACATCCGCCATGCGTGCAGAGAACGCCCATTCGTTGTCATACCACGCCAGCACCCGCACAAGACGCCCGCCAACCACTTTGGTCTGGTCCGGTGCAAAGATGCTGGATTGTTCAGTGTGGTTGAAATCGACCGAGACTTTGGCCTCGGCATCATAGGCTAAAACACGCCCCATCGGACCATTTGCGGCCTCTGCCACAGCCGCGTTGACCTCTTGCGCAGTTACGTCGCGTCCGGCGGTAAAGGTGAGGTCGACTGCACTGACATTGGGGGTGGGCACGCGCATTGCGCTGCCATCCAGCTTGCCTGCCAGTTGCGGCAGCACTTCGCCAATCGCTGCTGCTGCCCCGGTCGAAGTCGGAATCATCGCCATGGCTGCGGCGCGCGCGCGGTAAAGGTCGTCGTGGCGACGATCCAATGTAGGTTGATCACCGGTGTAACTGTGGATGGTGGTCATGATGCCGCCATTGATACCGAACGCTTCGTCCAACACCTTGGCCAAGGGGGCCAGGCAATTTGTGGTGCAGGACCCGTTTGAAATCATCCTGTCATTTGCGGCCAGCGCAGTGTGGTTCACTCCGAACACCACAGTCTTGTCCACGTTTTTTCCCGGCGCCGAAAGCAGTACTTTCCGCGCGCCGCGCTCTAGATGCGCCTGCGCTTTGTGTCCGTCATTGAATTTGCCCGTGCATTCCAGAACCACGTCAACACCCGTCCAATCAAGCTCGTTCATGTCGTAGGTCGACATCATCCTGATTGGCCCACGCCCCAGATCCATGGCGGGGCCAGTCTGAGAGCCGCCAAATTGGGTGTCATTGGAGATCGTGATTTGACCAGGAAATCGCCCATGGACGCTGTCATAGCGCATCAGATGCGCCGAGGTTTCTAAAGGGCCGGTGGCGTTGATGGCGACCACGTCGATGTCGTTTCGCATGGAGGTCGCGATATAGGACAGGGTGCAACGCCCAATCCGGCCAAATCCGTTGATGCCGACTTTGATACTCATTTGCACGGGTCCTTCTGTTGTGCCGCACCTGTTAATTTTGCTTGGTGTTAGACGTGTGTTGCCGTAGGGGAAAGGGTAAATATTGATAAAAAACAGAATGTTAGCGATAACCGTGGCGAAAGAAATGCAGTTGGCGCTAACAGTGTACGCCGCCGCCGTCACATGTTATGCGCTAACGTAAAGCTAGGGATGTAAGGAGCAGCGCAGTGAGTGGTCTTTTAGCGCTTTTGGATGATGTCGCGGGAATCGCTAAAGTGGCGGCGTCATCGGTGGATGATGTGATTTCTCAGGCGGCCAAGGCCGGATCGAAGGCGGCAGGTGCCATCATCGATGACGCGGCTGTGTCCCCAAAATACGTGCAAGGTTTTCGAGCTGAGCGCGAATTGCCGATCATCTGGCGCATCGCCAAGGGGTCTTTCAAAAACAAGCTGCTGTATTTGCTGCCGGTTGGCCTGTTGTTGGCTAACTTTGCCCCTTGGGCCATTCCGCCGCTTTTGATGCTGGGTGGTGGGTATCTGTGTTTTGAAGGCGCTGAAAAAGTGGCCCATGTGCTGGGCTGGGGCCACGGGCACGAGGATTACGAGGGCAAAGAAGAAGCTGACATAGACCCCTCTAAGCTTGAAGAAAAGAAAGTCCAGGGCGCGATCAAGACTGACTTTATCCTGTCAGCTGAAATCATGACAATTTCACTGGCTGCAATCCCAGAATCCAATTTCTGGATGGAGGCGGCAACGCTGGCCGCTGTCGCGATCATGATCACCATTGCTGTTTATGGCTCTGTTGCGCTGATCGTAAAGGCTGACGACGTGGGCCTCGCGCTGGCGTCTCGCAGTCCTTTGGCTGCAACACGCGCATTGGGGCGGGGCATTGTGAATGTGATGCCGCACTTCCTGAAGGCACTGACGATCATTGGCACGGCTGCGATGCTGTGGGTCGGTGGATCCATCATTGTGCACGGGCTGGCCGAGATGGGCTGGCATGGCCCTGAGAACCTTATCTATGGCATTGCTAAGTCCGTGGCCGGAGGGTCGGGCTTTATCGAATGGGCGGCCAAGGCGACGATTGATGGCATCCTTGGGCTTGTGGTCGGCTTTGCGCTGATCCCAGTGGGCGAAAAGGTGATCACGCCGCTTTGGCGCAAGCTGGCGCCAAAGGCGATCTGACGGGACCATGAGGGGGTGTCAGCATTGTTAGTGCGGATTCAACGGATCGCCGCAATGCATTGGGCAAATTTACTCTGCCGGGGTTTTTCGAACTCAAAAGACTAAGTGTCGCGACCAACCTTGAACTGCGCACCGCAGGGCTGTCATTCGGACGCTCAAATCCAATGCCCACATGTCTTCCCATTGCATGCGCCCTCATGTCGGCTACCTTGTCGACACCTCACATGAAGGAGTGCGCAAAATGAGCT
>CAZJAW010000217.1:0-4926 GCA_964544035.1 uncultured Rhodobacterales bacterium | reverse complement strand
GTTCTATATATGCTTGCCGTACCAGTGGGCCTGTTCATCGCGCTGTTTCTGAACCAGACCGTGACGGGCATGCGTTTTTATAAATCCATGTTTTTCTTTCCTTTTGTGATTTCTCAGGTCGTTGTGGGTTTGATCTTTGGCTGGTTTTACAACCCGGATTTTGGGGTTGTCGGGTCTTTGTGGAAATGGGCGTTTTGCGAAGAAACCACCAACATCCTTGGCAATGTCACATCCAAATGCGCAAGCCCGGTGCCGGACATTCTAAGCAGCCCGGAATGGGCCACGTATGGCATCATCGCTGCGGGCCTGTGGCCACAGGTGGCCTATTGCATGATCTTGTATCTGACAGGGTTGAATAACGTAGCACCTGATCAGATCGAGGCGGCCCGCCTTGACGGGGCCAAAGGGTGGAAGATGCTGTGGTATGTGGTTGTGCCACAACTGAAACCGGCCACCTTCATCGCTATTGTGGTCACGGTGATTGGAGCGCTGCGCAGCTTTGATATGATTGCGATCATGACCCAAGGCGGGCCGTTTGGATCGACCAATGTGCTGTCTTACTACATGTACGAGGTCGCGATTTCCGAATTTGGCGAACGTTATGGATATGGGTCTGCTGTGGCCACCGTGTTGTTTGGTATCATGTTGATATTCATCAGCTATTTCCTGTGGCGCATGTACCAAGATGAAAAGGGGACGCGCTGATGTTTCCTCGCCCCATCGAAAAATCTGCACCTAGCGCGCGCGCGGCCTACCAAACGTTGTTGCCTTTCGCGCTGATCGTTTGGTTGTTGCCGTTGCTTGCGATTTTGATGACGTCTATCCGCTCGGCTAAGGACATCAATTCGGGCAATGTGTTTGGCTGGCCGTCAGAGTTTGCATTGATCGAAAACTACACGGCCGTTTTCACCCAATCGGCGGCGGCACAATACATGCTGAATTCAGTGATGATCACAGTGCCGACGGTCATCTTGTCGGTCGCCTTGGCGTGTCTTGCGGGCTATGCGTTGGCGATTTATCGATTTCGGGTCGCATTGCCGCTGTTCTTCTTGTTTGTGGCGGGCAACTTTATCCCCTTTCAGATCCTCATGGTGCCTGTTCGGGATTTGTCTGTGCGCACTGGGTTATATGATACGATTGCCGGACAATTTCTGTTTCATGCGGCCTTTCAAACGGGTTTTTGTACGTTGTTTATGCGTAACTTTATCAAGGCCTTGCCTTTTGATTTGATTGAATCAGCGCGCATCGAAGGCATCAAGGAATGGAAGATTTTCTGGTATGTCGTTCTGCCTCTCGTGCGTCCGGCGATTGCTGCCCTTTCGGTACTGATCTTTACCTTTGTGTGGAATGATTTTTTCTGGGCGAATGTGCTGACCCAAGGTGAAAGCGCGAAGCCAATCACCGCCGGGGTACGTGCCCTCAACGGGCAATTTGTGAACAACTGGCATTTGGTGTCGGCGGCGTCTTTGTTGGCCGCGTTGCCCCCGGTTGTCTGCTTTTTCCTCATGCAGAAGCACTTTATCGCAGGGCTGACCATGGGAGCGGTCAAGTGACCCAAGCCTGGCGGTTGGATGATGCGCGACAGACGCTTGTCTTAGGCGCGGATCAAAGGCGAATGGCGCAAGTGGTCTATTGGGGGCCGCGCCTGCCGGATGCAGAAGACCTGACCACGCTTTGTGCCGCCTATGCCATTGATGTCACAGGTGGCATGCTGGACGCCAACCCTGATCTTAGCATCTGTCCCGAGGCGTCGCGGTCCTTCCCTGGTCAACCGGGGTTGGGGATCCGGCGCACAGATGGCACGCTCTACAGTCCAAAATTTGTGTTGAAGCAAGCCGACCAGGGCGATGACACGCTGACCCTTACGTATGGCGATGAGATCGGCGCGCTAACATACCGCGCGCGTTTTGCGATCGCCCCCGGCACCCACATCATTGAAGCCAGCGCCGAGGTCGAAACATCCGAGCCGGTTCAATTGCAGTGGCTGTCTGCCCCGGTTTTCCCAGCACCGCAACTCAGTGACGAGATGATCGATTTCGCCGGGCGCTGGTGTGATGAGTTTCAGATGAACCGCACGCCTTGGTCGCCGGGTGCCCGTCTTCGCGAGAGTCGAACCGGACGCACGGGGCACGAACATTTCCCCGGTTTGATCGTACCGGTGCGCGGGGCGCGTAATACCAGCGGGCAGGCCTATGCGTTTCATTACGGTTGGTCCGGTGGGCATCGCATGGTGGCCGAAGAACTGCCTGATGGGCGCCGTCAAATCCAGTTTGGCAACGCCGCAGACATAGAAGGGCAGGCGCAAACGCATTTTGCGACGGGCAAGTTGTATGCGGTGTTTTCTGATGAGGGGTTGAATGGTTGCGCCGTAGCGTTTCAGCGCCATTTACGAGATCGCATTGTCACTTTCCCGCGTCCTGGCACACCGCGCCCTGTACATTACAATTGTTGGGAAGCCGTCTATTTCGATCACAATCTCAATGAGTTGAAAGAGATCGCGGACCGTGCCGCCGCCCTTGGGGCAGAGCGGTTTGTTCTGGATGATGGTTGGTTTGGCAAACGCGATGACGACACCAGCAGCCTTGGCGACTGGAAGGTTGACCCTCGCAAATACCCAGACGGGCTGACACCACTGATTGATCATGTCAAAAGCCTTGGGATGGGGTTTGGCCTGTGGTTCGAACCTGAAATGATCAACCCAAACTCCGACACGTTTCGCGCCCATCCTGAATGGGTTTTGGGCGATAAAGATCAAGTCGTGGGGCGTCAGCAATTGGTGCTCAACATGGCGCGGCCAGAGGTGCAAAAATTTCTGTTTGATAGCATTGGCGACATTCTGGCAGGCCACGACATCGAATACATCAAATGGGACCATAACCGGGTGCTGCCCACGCCTGACGCGGCACAAACCCGTGGGACCTATGCGCTGCTGGATCGCTTGCGCACGGCCTTTCCGAAGGTCGAGATCGAAAGCTGCGCATCGGGCGGTGGCCGCATCGATTTTGGCATTTTGGAACGCACGCAACGGGTGTGGCTGAGCGATAGCAATGACGCTGTGGAACGGCTGCACATCCAGCACAATGCGTCATTGTTTTTGCCGATGGCGGTAACTGGCAGTCACGTCGGGCCGCGCACCTGTCACACCTCTGGGCGCACGCTCGACATCCGCTTTCGTGCGTGGGTCGCCGCAAAGCGTCACATGGGGTTCGAAATGGACCCGCGCGAGTTGACGGAAGAAGAGGCTGACGTACTAAAAACCGTCACCACATGGTGGAAGGGCAACCGCGACTGGATGCATGACGCGGATATTTTGCGCCTCGACAGTGCAGACCCTGCGGTGATCGCCGAACAACACCTTGCGGCGGACAGCGGGCAGTTTGTTGTCTTTGCTGGCAAAGCGGCGACCTCTGCGCAGATTGTGCCGCGCCCTTTGCGCTTGACGCAGCTAGACCCGGAGGCGCAATACCGCATCGAATTGGTTAACCGCGCGGACGCTGAGCGCTTGTCGCGCGGGCCCAGTACGCTGAAATCAGGCCCCTTGATGGTGAGCGGTGCCTACCTGATGCATCATGGCTTGACCTTGCCATGGAGCTTTCCTGAACGGATGTGGGTCATCAAGGGCGATTTGGTATGAGCCGTGAGTAGGATGAAAGAAATGGAAAAAATAGCGACATATCATGACCTTGAAGGTCAATCCGTTTTTATCACTGGCGGCGGCTCTGGTATTGGGGCGGCGCTGACCGAAGGCTTTGTACAACAAGGGGCCAAGGTTGCGTTTGTCCAGCGCTCGGATGCGTCCGCGTTTTGCGACCGGATCGAACTTACATATGGTGCGCGTCCGCTGTTCATTCCTTGCGACATCACGGACGTAGTCGCGCTAAAGGCAGCTATGTCGCAGGCGGGAGAGGCACATGGGCGTATCGAATGTCTGGTGAATAACGCCGCCAATGATGAACGCCGCGATATGATGGACACGGACGAGGCGTTTTTCGACAAGATGATCGATATTAACCTCAAGGCATATTTCTTTGCCTGTCAGGCCGCGCTTGAGGGCATGCTGGAGGCCGGGCAGGGTACGATCGTTAACTTTTCATCCATTAGCTATATGATGGGGAACGGCAATTACCCGGTCTATACGGGGTCGAATGCTGCGATTAACGCCATGACCCGATCGATTGCGCGCGACTATGGTCCGCGGGGTATTAAGGCCAACGCCTTGATGCCGGGATGGGTACTGACCGAAAAACAAATGCGCGACCATGGTGACCCGGATGCGCTGGCCGGTCATTTGGCGCGCCAGTGTATTCCCGAACATCTTGTGGAATCTGACATCGTTGGGGGCACGCTGTTTCTGGCGTCTAAAGCCAGCCGCATGATGACGGGGCAGGCCCTTGTTGTTGATGGCGGCGTGGTGGTGACAGGCTGATGGGACAGGTGGCGTGGATTGCTGTGGATTGGGGCACGTCGCATTTGCGCGCGTGGCTTATGCGAAACGATGGATCGGTGATCGAACGCCGTCAGTCCGATGCGGGTATGAGCACGCTGGAACGTGAAGGGTTTGAACCGGCGCTACAAGCTTTGGTGGGCGATGCGCTGCCTGCACCTGTGATTGCATGCGGCATGGTCGGGTCGCGTCAGGGCTGGGCCGAGGCACCTTATTCCACCACGCCTTGTGCGCCGCCCGGTGCGGATCAAGCGGTACACGTCAGCGGGTTGGATGTGCGTATCTTGCCGGGTGTGAAACAAGTCCGCCCTGCAGATGTGATGCGCGGTGAAGAAACACAGATTGCCGGATACCTAGCCACGCATCCCGGGTTTGATGGTGTGATTTGCCTGCCTGGCACCCATACAAAATGGGTCCATATCAGCGCCGGAGAGATCGTGAGCTTTCGCACCGCGATGACCGGAGAGTTGTTTGCTCTGCTA